>NZ_SZWS01000034.1:13962-17603 GCF_005281245.1 Citrobacter sp. wls826 | reverse complement strand
CACCACGCTTATCCGCAGTGGTGAGCTGGAGGTTCAGGGCGATATCCAGGTGGTACAGAACTTTGTCGCGTTGGCCGATCTGGCGGAGTTTGATCCCGCAGAACTGTTAGCACCTTATACCGGCGATATCGTCGCGGAAGGGGTCAGCAAAGTTTTGCGTGGTGGAGCGAAGTTCCTGTGCCACAACATTCAACGCCAGCAGCGCTATGTTGCCGAAGCGATCACCGAAGAGTGGCGTATGGCTCCAGGTCCGCTTGAGGTTGCATGGTTTGCAGAAGAAACGGCAGCCGTTGAGCGTGCGGTCGAATCTCTGGCCAAACGGCTGGAAAAACTGGAGGCCAAATGACGCCAGGTGAAGTACGGCGCCTTTATTTCATCATTCGCACTTTTTTAAGCTACGGTCTTGATGAACTCATCCCCAAAATGCGTATCACGCTGCCGCTCCGGTTGTGGCGTTACACGCTGTTCTGGATGCCCAACCGACATAAAGACAAACCGCTGGGAGAACGGCTGAGACTGGCTTTACAGGAGCTCGGCCCGGTGTGGATTAAGTTCGGGCAAATGCTCTCTACCCGCCGTGATCTTTTCCCGCCGCACATCGCCGATCAGCTAGCGCTATTGCAGGATCGGGTAGCCCCATTCGATGGGCAAAGAGCGAAAGAACAAATCGAAGAGGCGATGGGGGGGCTGCCCGTCGAAGAATGGTTTGATGATTTTGAGATCACACCGCTGGCATCCGCGTCTATTGCTCAGGTTCACACCGCGCGACTGAAATCGAATGGGAAAGAGGTGGTGATCAAAGTTATCCGCCCGGACATACTGCCGGTAATTAAAGCGGATTTGAAACTGATCTACCGCCTTGCCCGCTGGGTACCTCGCCTGATGCCAGACGGCCGCCGCCTGCGACCAACAGAAGTGGTCCGTGAATATGAAAAAACGTTGATTGATGAGCTGAATCTGCTGCGCGAGTCGGCGAACGCGATTCAGCTGCGACGTAATTTTGAAGACAGCCCAATGCTGTACATCCCGGAAGTGTACTCTGACTATTGCAGTCAGAACATGATGGTGATGGAGCGCATTTACGGTATTCCCGTTTCAGATGTCACCTCGCTTGAGAAGAACGGCACCAATATGAAGCTGCTGGCTGAACGCGGTGTTCAGGTCTTCTTTACTCAGGTATTCCGCGACAGCTTTTTCCATGCGGATATGCACCCTGGGAACATTTTCGTGAGTTATGAGCATCCTGAAAACCCGAAATACATTGGTATTGATTGTGGGATTGTGGGTTCTTTAAACAAAGAAGATAAGCGTTATCTGGCTGAAAACTTCATCGCGTTCTTTAACCGCGACTACCGCAAAGTTGCTGAACTGCATGTGGATTCTGGCTGGGTTCCGCCGGATACCAACGTAGAAGAGTTTGAATTTGCCATTCGTACCGTGTGCGAGCCGATTTTCGAAAAACCGCTGGCGGAGATTTCCTTTGGCCATGTGCTGTTAAATCTGTTCAACACAGCGCGCCGATTCAATATGGAAGTTCAGCCTCAACTGGTATTGCTACAGAAGACTCTGCTGTACGTTGAAGGTGTCGGACGACAGCTCTACCCGCAGTTAGATTTGTGGAAAACGGCCAAGCCTTTCCTCGAATCCTGGATCAAAGATCAGGTCGGTATTCCGGCGCTTGTTAGGGCATTTAAAGAAAAAGCACCGTTCTGGGTCGAAAAAATGCCAGAAATACCTGAACTGGTGTATGACAGTTTGCGCCAGGGCAAATATTTACAGCACAGTGTTGATAAGATTGCCCGCGAGCTTCACGCGAATCATGTACGTCAGGGACAATCCCGTTATTTATTGGGCATTGGTGCAACATTGTTGCTCAGTGGAACATTCCTGCTGGTAAGCCGTCCTGAGTGGGGGCTTATGCCGGGCTGGTTAATGGCCGGCGGTGTCTTAGCCTGGTTGATCGGCTGGCGCAAAATGCGCTGAATTTTTCATCGCCCTAGGCAGGTCGTGTAACGTATACTACGGCCTTATTAATTCATCATCTATGACAGAGGAACATGTATGGGTGGTATCAGTATTTGGCAGTTGTTGATCATTGCCGTCATCGTTGTACTGCTATTTGGCACCAAGAAACTCGGCTCCATCGGTTCCGATCTTGGCGCGTCGATTAAAGGCTTCAAAAAAGCAATGGGTGATGATGAGCCAAAGCAAGATAAAACCAGCCAGGACGCTGATTTTACTGCTAAATCCATTACCGATAAGCAGGGCGAAGTGAAAAAAGAAGACGCCAAAAGCCAAGATAAAGAGCAGGTATAATCCGTGTTTGATATCGGTTTTAGCGAACTGTTATTGGTGTTCGTGATCGGCCTCATCGTCCTGGGGCCGCAACGATTACCTGTAGCGGTAAAAACGGTTGCTGGCTGGGTTCGTGCTTTGCGTTCCCTGGCAACTACTGTTCAGAATGAACTGACCCAGGAGCTTAAGCTTCAGGAGTTTCAGGACAGCCTGAAGAAAGTAGAGAAAGCGAGCCTGACAAATCTGACCCCGGAGTTGAAAGCCTCAATGGATGAGCTGCGTGAAGCGGCAGAGTCGATGAAGCGTTCTTACAGTGTGCACGATCCTGAGAAAGAGAGCGATGAAGCGCACACTATCCATAATCCGGTGGTGAAAGAAGCTGAAGCGCAGCGAGAAGGGGTCACCCCTGCTGCCGCTGAAAACCAGGCCAGTTCGCCGGAGCAAAAACCGGAATCCACGGGTGCTAAAACGCCAGAGCCAACGGAAAACACTTCCGCTACGTTAATGGATGCAGAAAAGAAAGCTGTCGCACCTGTTGCCGAATCCTCCCCCTCGTCGAGTGATAAACCGTAAACATGGCTGTAGAAGATACCCAACCGCTCATCACGCATCTTATTGAGCTGCGTAAGCGACTCCTGAACTGCATCATTGCGGTAATCGTGATCTTTCTGGCGTTGGTTTACTTTGCCAACGACATTTACCATATGGTCGCGGCGCCGTTGATTAAACAGATGCCGCAGGGTGCAACGATGATCGCCACCGATGTGGCTTCGCCGTTCTTTACCCCAATCAAGTTGACCTTCATGGTATCGCTGATCCTGTCAGCGCCAGTGATCCTCTACCAGGTGTGGGCATTTATTGCGCCAGCGTTATATAAACATGAACGCCGTCTGGTTGTTCCGCTGCTGGTCTCCAGTTCGTTGTTGTTCTACATCGGCATGGCATTCGCCTATTTTGTTGTCTTCCCGTTGGCGTTTGGTTTTCTGGCCAACACGGCTCCGCAAGGCGTGCAGGTATCAACGGACATTGCCAGCTATCTCAGCTTTGTAATGGCGCTATTTATGGCTTTCGGTGTCTCTTTTGAGGTGCCTGTCGCCATCGTGCTGCTATGCTGGATGGGCATTACGACGCCAGATGATTTACGCAAAAAACGTCCTTATGTTGTGGTGGGAGCCTTTGTTGTTGGGATGCTACTGACCCCGCCAGATGTCTTCTCGCAAACGTTGTTGGCGATACCGATGTACTGCCTGTTCGAGGTGGGTGTTTTCTTCTCTCGTTTCTATGTCGGTAAGCGACGTACGAGAGATGAGGACAACGAGGCTGAAGAAGCAAAAGAAGCCGAAGCC
>NZ_SZWS01000034.1:8017-13899 GCF_005281245.1 Citrobacter sp. wls826 | reverse complement strand
GCCCGTCAGGGCGGTTGTCATATGGGAGGAAGCATGTTTGATATTGGCGTTAATTTAACCAGTTCACAATTTGCGAAAGACCGGGATGAGGTCGTGGCGCGCGCCTTTGCTGCGGGCGTAAACGGTATGCTTCTGACCGGCACAAACCTTCACGAAAGCCAGCAGGCGTTAAAGCTGGCGCAGCATTATCCGCATTGCTGGTCCACGGCTGGTGTGCACCCGCATGACAGCAGCCAATGGCAATCCTCAACGGAAGACGAGATTATCACGCTGGCAAACCAGTCGAAGGTAGTCGCTATTGGTGAGTGCGGCCTGGATTTCAATCGCAATTTCTCCACGCCGCAGGAGCAGGAACGTGCTTTTGAAGCGCAACTGCGCATTGCTGCTGAACTGCAGATGCCGATTTTCATGCATTGTCGGGATGCGCATGCGCGTTTTCTGACGTTGCTGGAGCCGTGGCTGGACAGCCTCCCAGGCGCGGTGCTGCACTGTTTCACTGGTTCGCGCCAGGAGATGCAGGACTGCGTGGACCGAGGGCTTTATATCGGTATCACCGGGTGGGTCTGTGATGAACGCCGGGGGATGGAACTGCGGGAGCTGCTGCCGTTTATTCCGGTGGAAAAACTGCTGATAGAAACCGATGCACCTTATCTACTCCCTCGCGACTTAACGCCTAAACCGACGTCACGTCGCAATGAACCGGCGCACCTGCCGCATATTCTTGAGCGAATTGCTCACTGGCGTGGGGAAGATCCTCAATGGCTGTCAGCAACCATTGATGCCAACGTCAGAACGCTGTTCGAAGTGACCTTCTAAACGGCTTATATCTTTCGAAAACCGGTATTTTTCACGCTCTGCTTAATCTCTTTATTCAAGAGGTTAAGCAGCAGCATGGAACGCGCTTCGCCATCCGGTTCGGTGAAGATCGCTTTCAGTCCCTCAAACGCCCCTTCAGTAATAATCACGCTGTCCCCTGGCTGAGGGGTTTGCGGGTCAACAATACCTTCAGGCTTGTAGATAGAAAGCTGGTGAATAACGGGGGATGGGACGGTCGCAGGCGTCGCTCCAAAACGAACGAAATGGCTGACACCACGCGTGGCGTTGATCGTGGTGGTGTGGATCACTTCCGGGTCGAACTCGACAAACATGTAATTAGGGAATAGTGGTTCACTGACTGTGGTACGTTTACCGCGCACCATTTTTTCCAGGGTGATCATAGGCGTCAGGCAGTTCACCGCCTGTCTTTCCAGGTGTTCCTGGGCTCGCTGAAGTTGCCCACGTTTGCAGTACAGTAAATACCAGGATTGCATAATAACTCTTATTCGCTTGTTCTGAGCGCTAGCATAGCAAAAGCCATGAGTTAAGTTAATTATACCCGCCTCAAAGCAGGCTGAAACCCAACGGGTATATACTCCCAGGGCTTATATGTATCGCCAGAGTTCACGCTAATTTAACAAAAATACAGCATCACAATGATGAACGCCGTATAATGAAGCGCTTACGAAGAGGCCACAATGGACGCCATGAAATATCACGATTTACGCGACTTCCTGACGCTGCTTGAACAGCAGGGCGAGCTCAAACGCATTTCGCTTGAGGTGGATCCCCACCTGGAAATTACTGAAATTGCCGATCGCACTCTGCGTGCTGGCGGGCCTGCGTTACTGTTTGAGAATCCTAAAGGCTATTCCATGCCGGTGCTGTGTAACCTGTTTGGCACACCGAAGCGTGTTGCGATGGGGATGGGGCAGGAAGATGTCTCGGCACTACGGGAAGTCGGTAAACTGTTGGCGTTTTTGAAAGAGCCGGAGCCACCTAAAGGATTCCGCGATCTGTTTGATAAGCTGCCGCAGTTTAAGCAGGTGCTGAACATGCCGACTAAGCGGTTGCGCGGTGCGCCTTGTCAGCAAAAAATCTACTCCGGTGATGACGTCGATTTAAACCGTATTCCGATTATGACCTGTTGGCCGGAAGATGCCGCACCGCTGATTACCTGGGGGCTAACCGTAACGCGTGGTCCGCATAAAGAGCGGCAGAATCTGGGTATTTATCGCCAGCAGCTGATTGGCAAAAACAAGCTCATTATGCGCTGGCTGTCCCACCGCGGCGGCGCACTCGATTACCAGGAGTGGTGTGCGGCGCATCCTGGCGAACGCTTCCCGGTTTCGGTGGCGTTGGGGGCAGATCCTGCGACCATTCTGGGGGCCGTGACGCCCGTCCCTGATACATTATCCGAGTACGCATTTGCCGGGCTGTTACGTGGCACCAAGACCGAAGTGGTCAAATGTATTTCCAACGATCTGGAAGTGCCCGCCAGTGCTGAAATCGTGCTGGAAGGGTATATCGAACCGGGTGAGCTGGCCCCGGAAGGGCCGTATGGCGATCATACCGGCTACTACAACGAAGTAGATAGCTTTCCGGTCTTTACCGTCACGCACATTACCCAGCGTGAAGAGGCGATTTATCACTCTACTTATACCGGACGTCCGCCTGATGAGCCCGCGGTGCTTGGTGTGGCGCTGAACGAAGTTTTCGTTCCTATTCTGCAAAAGCAGTTCCCGGAAATCGTCGATTTTTACCTGCCTCCGGAAGGCTGTTCATATCGTCTGGCCGTGGTGACGATGAAAAAACAGTACGCTGGTCATGCCAAACGCGTCATGATGGGTGTTTGGTCGTTTTTACGCCAGTTTATGTACACCAAATTTGTTATTGTCTGCGATGATGATGTCAATGCACGCGACTGGAATGATGTGATTTGGGCAATTACTACCCGTATGGACCCGGCTCGGGATACGGTACTGGTAGAGAATACGCCAATTGATTACCTGGACTTTGCCTCGCCGGTTTCCGGCCTGGGTTCAAAAATGGGGCTGGATGCCACAAATAAATGGCCGGGCGAAACCCAACGCGAATGGGGACGCCCGATTAAAAAAGATCCTGAAGTAACTGCGCGTATTGACGCAATTTGGGATGAACTGGCCATCTTTAATGACGGCAAAAGCGCCTGAGGCGCGATCGTTTTGCCTATTGATCCGACAGAGAGAGCGCATGACAACCTTAAGCTGTAAAGTGACCTCGGTAGAAGCTATCACTGATACCGTATATCGCGTTCGTTTAGTGCCAGACGCGGCGTTTTCCTTTCGTGCTGGCCAGTATTTAATGGTCGTGATGGACGAAAGGGATAAGCGTCCGTTCTCCATGGCATCCACGCCGGACGAGCAAGGATTCATTGAGCTGCACGTTGGCGCCTCTGAGCTAAATCTTTATGCCATGGCTGTGATGGACCGCATTCTGAAAGACCGGGAAATCAAGGTCGACATTCCGCATGGCGAAGCCTGGCTGCGTGATGAAGACGAGCGCCCGCTGATCCTGATTGCCGGTGGTACAGGGTTCTCTTACGTGCGTTCCATTCTGCTTACTGCGCTGGCACGTAATCCAAACCGCGATATCACCATTTACTGGGGTGGGCGTGAAGAGAAGCATCTCTATGATCTCTCCGAACTGGAAGCGTTGTCTGTTAATCACCCGAATCTGCGCGTTGAGCCAGTGGTGGAACAGCCAGAAGACGGCTGGCGTGGTCGTACGGGAACCGTGTTAACGGCGGTATTGCAGGATTACGGTACCCTGGCGGAGCACGATATCTACATTGCCGGTCGTTTTGAAATGGCCAAAATCGCGCGCGATCTGTTCTGTAATGAACGCAGTGCGCGTGAAGATCGCCTGTTTGGCGACGCTTTCGCGTTCATTTAAGCGCTGTGCGCCGGAGCCCTTCCGGCGCATCCATCAATCATCTGTCTTCCAACTAGCAGGGCGCAGGCCCGGCGTCATTGCCTCTCTTTCTCATCATAATTATTTTTTAGTAAACATAATATGTCCGTCACTCAAACATAAATTGAGTTTTTGTGACAGCTCTCCATGTGTTTAGTAAACAAAATAGGCAAGCTAAACCGCATCACATTGTGAGATGCAAATGAGGAAAAACCATGAGGCTCGGACTGGATATCGGCGGGACTAAAATCGAAGCGGTGGTGATTGATAACGCGGGTGAAATTGTTTACCGAGAACGATGTGCGACACCAAAGCAGCGTTACGGTGATTTTTTCCAGGCCGTGACGGAGATGATAGCCAGGGCTATGCAGGCCATTAATCAGCCTTTATCGGTTGGTGTCGGGGTGCCAGGTGCGGTGGATAGCGAAGGTTTGATTAAGAATTCCAACATTCTGGTGCTGAATCAGCAGGCCTTTGCGCAAGATCTCGAGCGTGCATTAGGAATGCCAGTGCCCGTTACCAATGATGCCAACTGCTTTACCCTGTCAGAAGCGATGGACGGTAGTGGGCGTGGGCATAGCGTGGTATTTGGCGTGATCCTCGGTACCGGATGCGGCGGTGGTCTGTGCATCGAGAACCGGTTGATCTCCGGCCCTAACGCCTGTGCCGGAGAGTGGGGGCATAATGCCTTGCCGCGCTACCACGGATCTCGGGACGGGGCTGAAGTGACATGCTATTGCGGACAGTTGAACTGTATTGAGAGCTTTATTTCGGGGAGTGGCCTGGAGCGCCAGTATATGAATCACACCGCGCAACATATGGGTGTGCCACAAATTATGCAACGGGTAGCATCAGGTGATGCAGACGCCTGTTTGTTGTGGGAACGCTATTGCGATCAACTGGCTCGCGCGTTGGCGAGTGTGGTGAATATGCTCGATCCCGATGTTATCGTGCTGGGGGGCGGGGTATCCAATATCGATTTACTGTACTCAGGCTTACAGGCGCGAGTGGCGCAGTACGTGTTTGGTAAACAGTGTCGCACACCGATCGTTCAGGCCCGCCACGGCGACAGCAGCGGCGTACGCGGCGCAGCCTGGCTGGGGGCGCAACAAGCCACAGTAAATCCATGAGACTGAAATGACGAAACCTGTACGTATCAGAGACATTGCCGACGCTTGTGGCGTCTCGGTTGGCGCTGTTTCCCGCGCGCTAAAAGGGCAACCGGGGCTGCGTGAAGAGACCCGGCAGCGCATTATTTCAGTGGCGCAGCAGCAGGGTTATGATTTTTCACGCCTGCGCGCAGATAAAATCAAACGTGTCCTGTTTTTACTGCATCGCCAGCACAATATCAGCCGGGCTTTACCGTTTTATTCTCAACTGCTGCTGGGGATAGAAGATCTGTGTCGCGAAAAGGGGGTTGCGCTGAGCTTTCTCTCTATAGGTCCAGGCGATGCAGTAAGTGAGCAGGTGATGCTGCACCAGCCTGATGCGCTGATCTGCGCGGGATTTTTTGAACCTGAGTTGCTTGGGCTGCTACAACAGATGAAATTGCCGCTGGTGCTGGTGGATCTCTGGGCGCCAGGACTGCCTTGCGTGAATCCTGACAATACTCTGGGCGGCTATCTGGCCACGCAACATCTGATTGCACAAGGCCGCAGCCGCATTGCGTTTCTTGCCAGTACGCTCGCGCACTACAGCATCCGTCAGCGTGAAAAGGGCTACCGTCAGGCATTGTATGAAGCCCGTTTGCTAATGCCGCCAGAGTACGATGTCGTTGCGCCGCCGCTGCTGGATACCGAGCAATCTCTGGTGGATGCGGTTAATGAGCTACTCAGACTGCCAGAGCCGCCCGATGCCATTTTTGCCTATAACGACGCTGCAGCGATGGTTGTTCAGCAGGTGTGTGCGCAGCAGGGTATACGTATCCCGGAAGATCTTGCGCTGGTGGGATTTGATGATATCGATGCTGCGTCCTGGTCACATCCGCCGCTGACTACCATTGCGGTTGATAAAAAACAGCTGGGGCGTGAAGCGCTGCGTTTACTGCTGGAAGAAAATCAGGAAGAGAATCTGCTGCTGCCGGTGCAGTTAGTGGTGCGTGGTAGTTCAGGGAA
>NZ_SZWS01000034.1:2786-7978 GCF_005281245.1 Citrobacter sp. wls826 | reverse complement strand
AAAAACCCCGCCCCTGACAGGCGGGAAGAACGGCAACTAAACTTTCTCTCTTCGCCATTGGCACCATAACTGTGTTGGCTTCGCTCATTCACCCGAATCACTTACTATACGTAAGCTCATCGGGATTCATTCGCTTGCCGCCTTGTTCTGGCACCAATGGCTTTGAGATAACATTTCGTAGGCCGGGCAAGCGAAGCGCCCCCGGCATGCTTTGATTAAACTCGCTCAAATACCGTTGCGATACCCTGACCTAACCCGATACACATCGTCGCCAGACCAAACTGCACGTCTTTGCGTTCCATCAGGTTGAGTAGGGTGGTGCTGATACGCGCCCCAGAACAGCCCAGCGGGTGACCCAAGGCGATCGCCCCGCCGTTGAGGTTGATCTTCTCATCGATCTGCTCCATCAGCCCCAGATCTTTAATACACGGCAGGATCTGAGCGGCAAAGGCTTCGTTCATCTCAAACAAGCCGATGTCGCTGGTGGAGAGCCCCGCTTTTTTCAGCGCCAGCTTTGAGGCCGGAACCGGGCCGTAACCCATGATTGACGGATCGCAGCCGACAACAGCCATCGAACGAATACGGGCACGCGGCGTCAGACCCAGTTGACGGGCGCGGCTTTCGCTCATTACCAGCATCGCCGCTGCGCCGTCGGAGAGCGCAGAGGAGGTACCGGCAGTCACCGTTCCGTTCACCGGATCGAACGCCGGGCGCAGGGTGGAGAGCGCTTCAACGGTCGTTTCCGGACGGATAACCTCATCGTAGTTAAACTGCTTCAGCACGCCGTCGGCATCATGACCGCCGGTCGGGATGATTTCGTTTTTAAAAGCGCCAGACTGTGTTGCAGCCCAGGCGCGAGCGTGTGAACGTGCGGCGAAAGCGTCCTGCATTTCACGACTGATGCCGTGCATGCGGGAGAGCATTTCCGCGGTCAGGCCCATCATCCCTGCGGCTTTCGCCACGTTGCGGCTCATACCCGGGTGGAAATCAACGCCGTGGCTCATTGGCACATGGCCCATATGCTCAACGCCGCCAATCAGGCACGCCTGAGCATCGCCAGTCATGATCATGCGTGCCGCATCGTGCAGCGCCTGCATGGACGAACCGCACAGGCGATTGACCGTGACGGCCGGAACGGAGTGCGGAACTTCCGCTAGCAGCGCGGCATTACGGGCGATATTGAAACCCTGCTCCAGCGTTTGTTGCACACAGCCCCAGTAAATGTCATCAAGCGCGGTTGGCTCCAGCGCCGGATTACGCGCCAGCAGGCTACGCACTAAATGTGCAGAGAGATCTTCTGCCCGCACGTTCCGAAACGCGCCCCCTTTCGAACGGCCCATCGGGGTACGGATCGCATCAACAATTACAACCTGTTCCATTGTGACTCCTTAAGCCGTTTTCAGGCTGCCAACCGGGCGGGCTGGCTCAACCTGGGGATAATACGGTTCGTTATGGCGCGCTTTATCACGCAGACCGGCCGGAACTTCATACAGCGGACCAAGGTGCTGATACTGCTGAGCCATATCGAGATACTTCGCGCTGCCGAGCGTATCCAGCCAGCGGAACGCACCGCCATGGAACGGAGGGAAGCCCAGACCGTATACCAGCGCCATATCGGCTTCTGCCGGGCTGGCGATAATGCCTTCTTCCAAGCAACGCACTACTTCGTTGACCATAGGGATCATCATGCGGGCGATAATCTCTTCATCGCTGAAGTCGCGTTTCGGCTGGCTGACCTCTGCCAGCAGATCGTCAACGGTGGCATCTTCTTCTTTCTTCGGCTTGCCCTTGTTGTCTTCTTTATAACGCCAGAATCCGAGACCGTTTTTCTGCCCGAAACGGTTAGCATCAAACAGGGCGTCTATCGCATCGCGATAATCTTTCTGCATACGCTGAGGGAAGCCTGCGGACATCACCGCCTGCGCGTGGTGCGCGGTATCAATACCTACCACGTCCAGCAGATAAGCCGGGCCCATCGGCCAACCAAACTGTTTTTCCATCACTTTGTCGACTTTGCGGAAATCCGCCCCGTCGCGCAGCAGCTGACTGAAACCGGCAAAATAGGGAAACAGCACGCGGTTAACGAAGAAACCAGGGCAGTCATTAACCACAATCGGCGTTTTGCCCATCTGGCTTGCCCAGGCGACAACCTTAGCGATGGTTTCATCCGAGCTTTTCTCGCCGCGAATGATCTCAACCAGCGGCATACGGTGCACCGGGTTAAAGAAGTGCATCCCACAGAAGTTTTCCGGACGCTTAAGCGCGCTGGCCAGTTCGTTGATTGGGATGGTGGAAGTATTCGAAGCCAGTACGGTGTCCGGGCGAACCTGATCTTCGGTTTCCGCCAGTACCGCTTTTTTCACTTTTGGGTTTTCTACGACCGCTTCAACTACCACGTCCACGCGTTCGAAACCGCTATAGTCGAGGGTGGGGTGAATGGTGGAAATAACGCCCGCCATTTTCAGACCGTCAATTTTGCCGCGCTCCAGCTGTTTGTTCAGTAGCTTGGCCGCTTCGGTCATACCCAGCGTTAATGATTTGTCGTTGATATCTTTCATGACAACCGGCACGCCTTTCCAGGCCGACTGGTAAGCGATGCCGCCGCCCATAATGCCTGCGCCCAGCACTGCCGCTTGCTTTGGCGCTTCAACATTTTTGGTGAGCTTTTTGGCTTTGGCTTTCACGAACTGATCGTTAAGGAAAATTCCAACCAGTGCGCGGGCTTCATTGGTGTGCGCGAGTGGAACAAAGCTTTTATTTTCCAGATTCAGCGCTTCTTCACGACCAAAACGGGCCGCTGCTTCAATGGTTTTTACCGCGGTAATCGGTGCGGGATAATGCTTACCTGCCGTCTGCGCCACCATACCTTTGGCGATGGTAAAGCTCATTGCTGCTTCAATTTTGCTGAGTTTCAACGGCTCCAGCTTCGGCTGACGTTTGGCTTTCCAGTCGAGGTCGCCGTTAATCGCCTGACGTAATACCGCGATCGCGCCATCAAGCAGTTTGTCTTGCTTCACTACGCCATCGACCAGACCGATTTTTAGCGCCTGCTCAGCACCCACATCTTTACCCGCAGCAATAATTTCCAGCGCGCTGTCCGCACCCAGCATACGTGGCATACGCACGGAGCCGCCAAAGCCTGGCATAATGCCCAGCTTGGTTTCTGGCAAGCCGATGCGCAGGTCCGGCGTAGCCAGACGATAATCGGTCGCCAGGACACACTCGCAGCCACCGCCCAGCGCATAGCCGTTAACCGCTGAGAGAGTCGGAACAGGCAGATCTTCCAGGCGATTAAACACGCTGTTGGCAAAATGCAGCCACTGGCTCAGTTGCTCTTCAGGTACGAGGAACAGTGAAAGGAATTCGGTGATGTCGGCACCAACAATAAAGGCTGCTTTGTTAGAACGCAGCAGCAGCCCTTTTAAATTCGGTTGTTTTTCCAGCACGTCAAGCGCATGGCCCAGGCTGGCAACGGTGGCCGTGTCGAGTTTATTGACTGAACCTGGGGCATCGAACACCAGTTCGGCGATGCCATCTTCCAGCCAGTCGAGGTACAGGGTGTCGCCTTTGTAAAGCATGTCAGTCTCCTGAATCCGCAAGGTGATCTGGTCATACCAGATGAATCGAAGTGTGTGTTTTATGTTAAAAAAATGCAAATGAATGATTAAAGAAATGACGATTTGATCACGCTCGGCAGAAATCACGCACTCACAAAACGATGTGCTAAGATGCGGACACTTGAGGTCAAAAAAACAGAAGGATAGAAAATGGAATCACTGGCCGCACTCTATAAAAATCATATCGTTACCCTACAAGAACGGACGCGCGACGCGCTGGAGCGCTTCAAGCTGGATGCGTTACTTATTCACTCAGGAGAACTTGTTAACGTCTTTCTCGACGATCATCCCTACCCGTTTAAGGTCAATCCGCAATTCAAAGCCTGGGTGCCTGTAACGCAGGTTCCTAACTGCTGGTTGCTGGTGGATGGCGTGAATAAGCCGAAATTGTGGTTCTACCTGCCGGTCGATTACTGGCACAACGTTGAGCCGCTGCCGACCTCCTTCTGGACGGAAGAAATTGAGATCATCGCGCTGCCAAAAGCTGATGGTATCGGTAGCCAACTGCCTGCTGCTCGCGGCAATATCGGTTACATCGGTCCGGTTCCGGAACGCGCGCTGCAGCTGGACATCGCGGCCAGCAATATCAACCCGAAAGGGGTTATCGACTACCTGCATTATTATCGTGCTTACAAAACAGATTACGAACTGGCCTGTATGCGCGAAGCACAGAAAATGGCGGTGAATGGACACCGTGCCGCGGAAGAAGCGTTCCGTTCCGGGATGAGCGAGTTTGACATCAACCTCGCTTACCTGACTGCTACCGGTCATCGCGACACCGACGTGCCGTACAGCAACATCGTGGCGCTTAACGAGCATGCTTCGGTTCTGCATTACACCAGGCTGGATCATCAGGCTCCGTCTGAAATCCGCAGTTTCCTGCTGGACGCCGGTGCGGAATACAACGGCTATGCAGCAGACCTGACGCGTACGTGGTCGGCGAAAAGCGACAACGACTATGCGCATCTGGTGAAGGATGTGAATGACGAGCAACTGGCGCTGATTGCCACTATGAAAGCGGGCACCAGCTACGTGGATTATCACATTCAGTTCCATCAGCGCATCGCGAAGCTGCTGCGTAAGCATCAAATCATCACCGATATGAGTGAAGAGGCGATGGTGGAAAACGATCTTACCGGGCCGTTTATGCCGCATGGTATTGGTCACCCGCTGGGCCTGCAGGTACACGATGTCGCTGGCTTTATGCAAGATGACAGCGGTACGCATCTGGCCGCGCCGTCGAAGTATCCTTACCTGCGTTGCACCCGCGTTCTGCAACCGGGCATGGTCCTGACCATCGAACCGGGCATCTACTTCATTGAATCGCTGCTGGCGCCGTGGCGTGAAGGGCAGTTCAGCAAACACTTCAACTGGCAGAAAATTGAAGCCCTGAAACCGTTCGGCGGTATTCGTATTGAAGATAACGTGGTGGTCCACGAGAACAATATCGAAAACATGACACGGGATTTAAAACTGGCGTAATGGACAGTTGGTTAATCCCTGCGGCGCCGGTAATCGTCGTTGAAGAGATCAAAAAAAGCCGCTTCATTACGCTGCTCGCCCATACGGACGGCG
>NZ_SZWS01000034.1:0-2694 GCF_005281245.1 Citrobacter sp. wls826 | reverse complement strand
CCGCCACCATTGTGTGGCTTGGGTGGCGGGCGCGCCCAATGACTCGCAGCAGCTGGGATTTTCAGACGATGGCGAACCGGCAGGTACGGCAGGAAAACCGATGCTCGCGCAGCTGATGGGGAGTGGCATCGGTGAGATTACCGCGGTGGTGGTGCGCTACTACGGCGGTATCCTTCTGGGTACGGGTGGGCTAGTGAAAGCCTACGGTGGCGGCGTGAATCAGGCGTTGCGTCAGTTAACGACGCAGCGCAAGACGCCATTAACCGAATATACTTTGCAGTGTGAGTACGGTCAGCTGGCAGGCATTGAAGCTTTGCTGGGGCAGTTTGACGGTAAAGTTGTTGCCAGTGATTACCAGGCTTTTGTTCGGCTCAGGGTGGCGCTTCCTTATGCCAAAGTGGATGAATTTTCGGCAAAACTGGCGGATTTTAGTCGTGGTTCATTGCAATTGTCAGCGATTGAAGAATAATCCCCACCTCATTTTAAAGAACTAAGGAAGCGGCAGAGATGCATTTTCGCGCCATCACCCGAATCGTTGGACTACTGGTCATCTTATTCTCGGGGACAATGATTATCCCCGGACTGGTAGCGCTCATCTACCGCGATGGGGCAGGGCGTGCGTTTACTCAAACTTTCTTCGTTGCTCTGGCGATCGGCTCCATGCTGTGGTGGCCAAACCGTAAAGAGAAGGGCGAGCTGAAATCGCGCGAAGGGTTTCTGATTGTCGTTTTGTTCTGGACCGTGCTGGGTAGCGTGGGTGCGCTACCGTTCATCTTTGCGGAAAGCCCTAACCTCACGATAACCGACGCTTTTTTTGAATCCTTCTCCGGATTAACCACCACGGGGGCGACAACGCTGGTGGGGCTGGATTCATTGCCACACGCTATCCTCTTTTATCGACAGATGCTGCAATGGTTCGGCGGGATGGGGATCATCGTGCTGGCGGTGGCTATTTTGCCTATTCTTGGCGTCGGTGGGATGCAGCTCTACCGGGCAGAAATGCCGGGCCCGCTGAAAGATAACAAAATGCGTCCGCGTATTGCCGAAACGGCGAAAACGCTGTGGCTTATCTATGTATTACTGACGGTGGCGTGTGCGCTGGCGCTATGGTTTGCCGGGATGCCCGCGTTTGACGCTATTGGGCACAGCTTTGCTACGATAGCCATCGGCGGCTTTTCCACACACGATGCCAGCGTGGGGTATTTCGACAGTCCCACGATTAACACCATTATTGCTATCTTCTTGCTGATCTCCGGTTGTAACTATGGTCTGCACTTCTCTTTATTAAGCGGTCGCAGCCTGAAGGTCTACTGGCGCGATCCAGAATTCCGCATGTTCATTGGGGTGCAGCTGACGCTGGTGGCTGTCTGTACGCTGGTGCTGTGGATACACAATACCTACGGTTCGGCACTCACGACCATCAACCAGGCTTTTTTTCAGGTGGTATCAATGGCGACGACCGCCGGATTCACTACGGACAGTATTGCCCGCTGGCCGTTGTTCCTGCCGGTGCTGTTGCTGTGTTCTGCTTTTATTGGCGGCTGTGCCGGGTCGACGGGCGGCGGCTTGAAGGTGATTCGAATCCTGTTGCTGTTTAAGCAGGGTAACCGCGAATTGAAACGACTGGTCCACCCGAATGCGGTTTACAGTATCAAGCTGGGTAACCGTGCTTTGCCGGAGCGAATCCTTGAAGCTGTGTGGGGATTCTTCTCTGCCTATGCGCTGGTCTTTATTATCAGTATGCTGGCGATTATTGCGACCGGTGTTGATGACTTCTCCGCGTTTGCCTCTGTTGTGGCGACGCTGAATAACCTGGGGCCAGGGCTGGGGGTTGTCGCCGACAACTTTGCCAGTATGAACCCCGTGGCGAAGTGGATCCTGATTGCCAATATGCTGTTTGGTCGTCTGGAGGTCTTTACCCTGCTGGTACTCTTTACCCCTACTTTCTGGCGTGAATAATGGAGTAACACGTGAAAACACTGATTCTTTTTTCTTCCCGGGACGGACAAACGCGTGAAATCGCCGAGTATCTGGCTTCTGAACTCAAAGAGCTGGGCGTTTGGGCGGATGTCGTTAATTTGCATCGTACCGCGGAGCCTGACTGGCAACATTATGACAGCGTGGTGATTGGCGCCTCGATTCGCTATGGTCATTACCATGCAGCTTTTCAGGAGTTTGTGAAAAAGCATGCCACGCGGCTGAACGCGATGCCGAGTGCCTTCTACTCCGTAAACCTGGTTGCCCGTAAACCGGAGAAACGCACGCCGCAAACTAACAGCTATGCGCGTAAGTTCCTGATGAGTTCGCCGTGGCGGCCTGATCGCAGTGCGGTTATTGCTGGCGCTTTACTGTATCCCCGCTATCGCTGGTATGACCGCGTTATGATCCAACTGATAATGAAGATGTCAGGCGGTGAAACAGATACCAATAAAGAAGTGGTGTATACCGATTGGGAACAGGTCGCGGATTTCGCGCGGGAAATCGCCCAATTAACCCACAAAACGTTGTCAAAATAAGCACAAAGAATAAAAAATACGCACTCGGAAGATTATTTTAAATTTCCCCTTGTCAGCCTGAAATAACTCCCTATAATGCGCCTCCACTGACACGGAACAACGGATTACAAACCGCCGGGTCAGCGGGGTTCCACTGAGAATCTCGCAGAGAAAAGCAAAAATAAATGCTTGACTCTGA
>NZ_SZWS01000031.1:0-3878 GCF_005281245.1 Citrobacter sp. wls826 | reverse complement strand
TCTGCGTTTCGCAATCCGTGAAGGCGGCCGTACTGTTGGTGCGGGCGTTGTTGCCAAAGTAATGAGCTAATTGCCGAATAACATTTGACGCAATGCGCAATAAAAGGGCATCATTTGATGCCCTTTTTGCACGCTTTCACACCAGAACCTGGCTCATCAGTGATTTTATTTGTCATAATCATTGCTGAGACAGGCTCTGAAGAGGGCGTTTAGTCCGAAACGCACCAGAGCATTTCGGTTTGGATCGCCTCGCTTACGCGGGGTGAAAATGTTTGTAGAATACTTCTGACAGGTTGGTTTATGAGTGCGAATACCGAAGCTCAAGGAAGCGGGCGCGGCCTGGAAGCGATGAAGTGGGTTGTTGTCGCTGTATTGCTGCTTGTAGCTATCGTTGGCAACTACCTCTATCGTGACATGATGCTGCCGCTGCGTGCGCTGGCCGTAGTGATTCTGATTGCCGCAGCGGGTGGTGTCGCGCTGTTGACAACAAAAGGTAAAGCGACCGTTGCTTTTGCCCGTGAAGCGAGAACCGAAGTCCGTAAGGTCATTTGGCCAACTCGCCAGGAAACATTGCACACCACATTAATTGTGGCTGCGGTTACCGCAGTAATGTCACTGATCCTGTGGGGACTGGATGGTATTCTGGTTCGCCTGGTATCCTTTATCACTGGCCTGAGGTTCTAAGATGTCTGAAGCCCCTAAAAAGCGCTGGTACGTCGTTCAGGCGTTTTCCGGTTTTGAAGGCCGCGTAGCTACATCGCTGCGCGAATATATCAAGTTACAAAATATGGAAGAGCTGTTTGGCGAAGTCATGGTGCCGACCGAAGAAGTGGTCGAAATCCGTGGCGGCCAGCGTCGCAAGAGCGAACGTAAATTCTTCCCGGGCTATGTATTGGTCCAGATGGTGATGAATGACGCAAGCTGGCACCTGGTGCGCAGCGTGCCGCGTGTGATGGGCTTTATCGGCGGTACATCTGACCGTCCGGCGCCGATCAGCGACAAAGAAGTTGATGCGATCATGAACCGTCTGCAGCAGGTTGGCGACAAGCCGCGTCCGAAAACGATGTTTGAGCCAGGTGAAATGGTTCGCGTTAGCGACGGTCCGTTCGCTGACTTTAACGGCGTGGTTGAAGAAGTGGACTACGAGAAGTCTCGTCTGAAAGTTTCCGTATCTATCTTCGGTCGTGCGACTCCGGTTGAACTGGACTTCGCTCAGGTTGAAAAAGCCTAACACCCCGATCAAAAAAGCGACGATTTAATCGTTGCACAAGGCGCGAGATTGGAATACAATTTCGCGCCTTTTGTTTTTATGGATCCTATCCGTAAAACGAATTTAATCACGGGGAGCCTCCTTGAGGCGTTATAACCCAACTAGAGGAATTTAGAATGGCTAAGAAAGTCCAAGCCTATGTCAAGCTGCAGGTTGCAGCTGGTATGGCTAACCCGAGTCCGCCGGTAGGTCCTGCACTGGGTCAACAAGGCGTGAACATCATGGAATTCTGCAAAGCGTTCAACGCTAAAACTGATTCCATGGAAAAAGGTCTGCCAATCCCGGTTGTTATCACCGTTTACGCTGACCGTTCTTTCACTTTCGTTACCAAAACGCCTCCGGCAGCAGTTCTGCTGAAGAAAGCGGCTGGTATCAAGTCTGGTTCCGGCAAGCCGAACAAAGACAAAGTGGGTAAAATTTCCCGCGCTCAGCTGCAGGAAATCGCGCAGACCAAAGCTGCCGACATGACTGGTTCCGACATTGAAGCGATGACTCGCTCCATTGAAGGTACTGCACGTTCCATGGGCCTGGTAGTGGAGGACTAAGAAATGGCTAAACTGACCAAGCGCATGTCCGTGATCCGTGACAAAGTTGATGCTACTAAGCAGTATGACATCAACGAAGCTATCGCTCTGCTGAAAGAGCTGGCCACTGCTAAATTCGTAGAAAGCGTGGACGTTGCTGTTAACCTCGGCATCGATGCTCGTAAATCTGACCAGAACGTACGTGGTGCAACTGTACTGCCGCACGGTACTGGCCGTTCCGTTCGCGTAGCCGTATTTACCCAGGGTGCAAACGCTGAAGCTGCTAAAGCTGCAGGCGCTGAGCTGGTAGGTATGGAAGATCTGGCTGAACAGATCAAGAAAGGCGAAATGAACTTTGACGTTGTTATTGCTTCCCCGGATGCAATGCGCGTTGTTGGCCAGCTGGGTCAGGTTCTGGGTCCGCGCGGCCTGATGCCAAACCCGAAAGTTGGTACTGTAACTCCTAACGTTGCTGAAGCTGTTAAGAATGCTAAAGCTGGTCAGGTTCGTTACCGTAACGACAAAAACGGCATCATTCACACCACCATCGGTAAAGTGGATTTTGACGCTGACAAACTGAAAGAAAACCTGGAAGCTCTGCTGGTTGCGCTGAAAAAAGCAAAACCGACTCAGGCAAAAGGCGTGTACATCAAGAAAGTTAGCATCTCCACCACCATGGGTGCTGGCGTTGCCGTTGATCAGTCCGGTCTGACTGCGACTGTGGCGAACTAATATTCGCCTTTACGTGGGCGGTGATTTTGTCTACAATCTTACCCCCACGTATTCTGCTAATTGCAGACGTATATCCGAGATATTCAGGCTGTGGCAAGGCAGTCAACGCCGCTACAGATTGAATAGCGACAGATAGAAAAGATTTGTTCGTTGGAGCCTGGCCTAATCCAGGCCTCCGTCGAAGACCGCAGGTGTTTCGTAAGAAACTTAATGCCCTGCGTAGACGGTGACAGAACGCTAAGATTATTTCTGATACTCTGGCTTGTTTCTGCTCACCGTATTTAGACGCTCTCTCCGTTGGGGGGAGTGAAGTGAGTTCCGGAACATGAGTTCCGGCAAACATCCAGGAGCAAAGCTAATGGCTTTAAATCTTCAAGACAAACAAGCGATTGTTGCTGAAGTCAGCGAAGTAGCCAAAGGCGCGCTGTCTGCAGTAGTTGCGGATTCCCGTGGCGTAACTGTAGATAAAATGACTGAACTGCGTAAAGCAGGTCGTGAAGCTGGCGTATACATGCGTGTTGTTCGTAACACCCTGCTGCGCCGCGTCGTTGAAGGTACTCAGTTCGAGTGCCTGAAAGACACGTTTGTTGGTCCGACCCTGATTGCATACTCTATGGAACACCCGGGCGCTGCTGCTCGTCTGTTCAAAGAGTTCGCGAAAGCGAATGCAAAATTTGAGGTCAAAGCCGCAGCCTTTGAAGGTGAGTTGATTACGGCATCGAATATCGATCGCCTGGCAACTCTGCCGACCTACGAAGAAGCAATTGCACGCCTGATGGCAACCATGAAAGAAGCTTCGGCTGGCAAACTGGTTCGTACTCTGGCTGCTGTACGCGATGCGAAAGAAGCTGCTTAATCGCAGTTATCTTTGTAAAGCATCTGCTTACGTATAAACTTATTCTGATTTTCAGGAACAATTTAAATGTCTATCACTAAAGATCAAATCATTGAAGCAGTATCCGCTATGTCCGTAATGGACGTTGTAGAACTGATTTCTGCAATGGAAGAAAAATTCGGTGTTTCTGCTGCTGCTGCTGTAGCTGTAGCTGCTGGCCCGGCTGAAGCTGCTGAAGAAAAAACTGAATTCGACGTAATTCTGAAAGCTGCAGGCGCTAACAAAGTTGCTGTTATCAAGGCAGTACGTGGCGCAACTGGCCTGGGTCTGAAAGAAGCTAAAGACCTGGTAGAATCTGCACCGGCTGCGCTGAAAGAAGGCGTGAGCAAAGACGACGCAGAAGCACTGAAAAAATCTCTGGAAGAAGCTGGCGCTGAAGTTGAAGTTAAATAAGCCAACTTTTCTGGTTGCAGCCTAAGAAATTAGGCTGATGGCTGGTGACTTTTTAGTCACCAGC
>NZ_SZWS01000032.1:79611-95485 GCF_005281245.1 Citrobacter sp. wls826 | reverse complement strand
TTTGTGTGAAGTGATTCACATCCGCCGTGTCGATGGAGGCGCATTATAGGGAGTCGACTCAGGAAGACAAGCGGAAAAATGCATTTTTGTTTCAACCGCTCACCTTTTATCCATTGCGCTTACTTTTGCTGCTTTTTTATCGCCATTGGCAGGTCTGCCAGACTATTTATGACCAAATCTGCCGCATTTTCTGCTTCCGGCGTAACAGGTTTACCCGTGCGCACCAGAACCTTCGTTCCAACATTCGCCGCTGCCGCTGCCTGCATATCTTCTATCTTGTCGCCTACCATATAGGAAGCGGCCATATCGATATGCAGGAAGTCTCGGGCGGAGATCAACATTCCTGGATGCGGTTTACGACAGTCGCAGACCTGACGATACTCTTCTACCGTGCCCTGCGGATGATGCGGGCAATAGTAGATACCATCCAGATCAACGTCGCGATCGGCCAGCGACCAGTCCATCCATTCGGTCAACGTTTCAAACTGTGCCTCAGTAAATTTGCCACGAGCGATACCAGACTGGTTTGTCACGATAATGAGTGCGTAACCCATATTTTTAAGTTCACGCATGGCATCAATAACGCCGTCGATAAACTCGAACTCGTCAATCTCATGTACGTAACCGTGGTCCACATTAATGGTGCCGTCGCGGTCGAGAAAAATTGCGGGTACAGATTTTGCCACCTTTTATAGCTCCTGAATAAAGCATGTGGCTCTAGTATCGCATGTTTCGGCGGGCAAGAAAGTGCTCATCGTGCAAAGCTAGATTGATTTAGACGTCTGGATGCCTTAACATCCATCTTGTTGACGGCTTCGACCGTCCCAGACAGACGAAAATGCCACGGCTAACTTAATTACGATAATAAATAACCAATGATTAAACTTTCGAATATCACCAAAGTGTTCCAGCAGGGGACTCGCACCATCCAGGCGCTAAATAAAGTCAGCCTGCACGTTCCTGCTGGGCAGATTTATGGCGTCATTGGCGCCTCCGGTGCCGGTAAAAGTACGCTCATTCGCTGCGTTAACTTACTTGAACGCCCAACCGAAGGCAGTGTTCAGGTTGGCGGCCAGGAGCTGACGACGCTTTCTGAATCCGAGCTGACCAAAGCTCGCCGTCAAATCGGCATGATTTTCCAACACTTTAACCTGCTCTCTTCCCGTACCGTGTTTGGCAACGTCGCGCTGCCGCTGGAACTGGATAACACGCCAAAGGAAGAGATCAAACGCCGTGTAACAGAACTGCTGGATTTAGTCGGCCTTGGCGACAAGCACGACAGCTACCCGGCCAACCTTTCCGGCGGACAAAAACAGCGAGTGGCGATTGCGCGTGCGCTGGCCAGCAATCCAAAAGTGTTGCTGTGTGATGAAGCCACCAGCGCACTTGATCCGGCAACAACCCGCTCGATTCTGGAATTATTGAAAGACATTAACCGTCGTTTGGGACTCACCATTCTGCTGATTACCCATGAGATGGACGTTGTAAAACGCATTTGTGACTGCGTGGCGGTCATCAGTAATGGTGAGCTGATTGAGCAGGACACCGTCAGCGAAGTGTTCTCCCACCCGAAAACGCCGCTGGCACAGAAATTTATCCAGTCCACGCTACACCTGGATATCCCGGAAGATTATCTGGAACGTTTAAAAGCAAAGCCAGAAGCCGACAGCGTGCCAATGCTGCGCATGGAATTCACCGGTCATTCGGTTGATGCGCCATTACTTTCTGAGACGGCCCGTCGCTTTAATGTGAATAACAACATTATTAGCGCGCAGATGGATTACGCCGGCGGCGTGAAGTTCGGCATCATGCTGACTGAAATGCACGGCACACAGGAAGATACGCAAGCAGCCATTAACTGGTTGCAGGAACACCATGTAAAAGTAGAGGTACTGGGTTATGTCTGAGCCGATGATGTGGCTGCTGGTTCGCGGCGTATGGGAAACGCTGGCAATGACCTTTGTGTCCGGTTTTTTTGGTTTTGTGATTGGCCTGCCGGTTGGCGTGTTGCTGTACGTAACGCGGCCGGGGCAAATCATTGAGAACGCGAAGCTCTACCGCACGCTCTCTGCACTGGTGAATATTTTCCGTTCCATCCCGTTCATTATCTTGCTGGTGTGGATGATTCCGTTCACCCGCATGATCGTTGGCACCTCTATTGGGCTGCAGGCCGCTATCGTCCCGCTGACCGTCGGCGCCGCGCCGTTTATCGCCCGTATGGTGGAAAACGCGCTGCTCGAAATCCCGACCGGGCTGATTGAAGCCTCTCGTGCAATGGGTGCCACGCCGCTGCAAATTGTACGTAAGGTATTACTACCAGAAGCACTGCCTGGACTGGTCAATGCGGCCACCATCACCCTTATCACGCTGGTGGGGTATTCCGCGATGGGCGGTGCCGTCGGTGCCGGTGGTCTTGGCCAGATTGGTTATCAGTACGGTTATATTGGCTACAACGCTACCGTCATGAATACAGTGCTGGTATTGCTCGTCATTCTGGTTTATTTAATTCAGTTATCCGGCGATCGCATCGTCCGGGCTGTCACGCACAAATAACGTTGCACACAACACTAAAAACTCATTAAGAAAAGGAAATAAGCATGGCGTTCAAATTCAAAACCTTTGCGGCAGTTGGAGCCCTGATCGGTTCTCTGGCACTTGTGGGTTGCGGTCAGGATGAAAAAGATCCTAACCACATCAAAGTGGGCGTTATTGTTGGCGCAGAGCAGCAGGTCGCAGAAGTCGCGCAGAAAGTGGCTAAAGAAAAATACGGTCTGGACGTTGAGCTGGTCACGTTTAACGATTACGTCCTGCCTAACGAAGCACTGAGCAAAGGCGATATCGATGCTAACGCCTTCCAGCACAAACCGTACCTGGATCAACAGATCAAAGATCGCGGCTACAAACTGGTTGCCGCAGGTAATACTTTTGTTTACCCGATTGCGGGCTACTCTAAAAAAATCAAATCACTGGATGAGTTGCAGGAAGGTTCTCAGGTCGCGATTCCAAACGATCCGACTAACCTTGGCCGCTCCCTGCTGCTGCTGCAAAAAGTGGGCTTAATCAAACTGAAAGACGGTGTTGGTCTGCTGCCGACCGCGCTGGACGTGATTGAAAACCCGAAAAACCTGAAGCTGGTTGAACTGGAAGCGCCGCAGCTGCCGCGTTCCCTGGACGATGCGCAAATCGCACTGGCGGTCATCAACACGACCTACGCCAGCCAGATCGGCCTGACCCCGGCTAAAGACGGTATCTTTGTTGAAGATAAAGATTCTCCGTACGTAAACCTGATCGTGACTCGTGAAGACAATAAAGATGCTGAGAATGTGAAGAAATTCGTTCAGGCATACCAGTCTGACGAAGTGTACGAAGCAGCAAACAAAGTCTTCAACGGCGGTGCTGTTAAGGGCTGGTAATTTTAGGCTGTTTCCAGAATCTGTAATATCATCAGGACGGGCGCTTGCCCGTCTTGTCATTTATGCAAGCACCTGATTCAATATCTGACGTTTAGATCATTCATTGAGGAAATATTATGCGTGCTTTACCGATCTGTTTAGTAGCACTCATGCTGAGCGGCTGTTCTATGTTAAGCAGATCCCCTGTTGAACCCGTTCAAAGCACCGCTACCCCGCCTAAAGCGGAGCCGGAAAAACCCAAAGCACCGCGCGCGGCGCCGGTAAGAATCATTACTAACGCTGAAGATTTAGTTGGCAAACCGTTCCGCGATCTCGGCGAAGTCAGCGGCGAATCCTGCCAGGCATCCAACCAGGATTCACCGCCGAGCATTCCAACCGCACGCAAACGCATGCAGATTAACGCATCTAAAATGAAAGCAAATGCGGTATTGCTGCACAGTTGCGAAGTAACCAGCGGAACGCCGGGTTGCTATCGCCAGGCGGTTTGCATCGGTTCTGCACTGAACATTTCGGCGAAATGAGCCATTTTCAGTTCGAGCAAATAGGCGTTATCCGCTCACCTTATAAAGAAAAGTTCGCCGTTCCACGCCAGCCAGGTCTGGTGAAAAGTGCCAGCGGTGAACTGCATTTGCTCGCACCTTATAACCAGGCCGATGCCGTTCGCGGCCTGGAAGCCTTCAGCCATTTGTGGGTGATTTTTGTTTTTCACCAGACAATGGAAGGTGGATGGCGTCCAACCGTGCGCCCTCCCCGTCTTGGCGGCAATGCCAGAATGGGCGTTTTTGCCACGCGTTCAACGTTTCGTCCGAACCCTGTTGGCATGTCGTTGGTTGAGCTGCGGGGCATCCGTTGCCATAAAGAGCACGTAATCCTTGAGCTCGGCGGGCTGGATCTTGTTGATGGCACGCCGGTAGTGGATATAAAACCGTATCTGCCGTTTGCCGAATCGCTGCCAGATGCTCGCGCCAGCTATGCTCAGGACGCGCCGCAGGCCAGTGTAGACGTGACGTTCAGTGAAGAGCTGGCTGAGCAACTACCAAAGCTCGAACAGCGTTACCCGCATCTTCGTCAGTTTATTGCCGAAGTGCTGGCGCAGGATCCGCGTCCTGCCTACCGTAAAAACGAGGAAGAAGGCAAAACCTATGCCGTCTGGTTGCTGGACTTTAACGTCCGCTGGCGCGTGACGCCGTCAGGATTTGAGGTCTTTGCTCTGGAAGCCCGCTAATTTGCATCGCGTACTCTTTTGACATCCCCTTCTCGCTGGTAAACTAAACCACTTTTGTTTTGTGCCAGGCTCATTTTGAGCCTGTTCGATCGTTCAACTGGAACCGTAACAACATGCGTACTAGCCAATATCTGCTCTCCACTCTGAAGGAGACACCTGCCGACGCCGAGGTCATCAGCCACCAGCTGATGCTGCGCGCCGGGATGATCCGCAAGCTGGCCTCCGGGTTATATACCTGGCTGCCGACCGGCGTGCGCGTCCTGAAAAAAGTCGAAAACATCGTGCGTGAAGAGATGAACAACGCCGGTGCGATCGAGGTGTTGATGCCGGTCGTTCAGCCTTCTGAACTGTGGGAAGAGAGCGGCCGTTGGGAACAATACGGCCCGGAACTGCTACGTATTGCTGACCGTGGCGATCGTTCATTCGTACTCGGCCCAACGCATGAAGAAGTGATCACCGACCTGATCCGTAATGAGCTGAGCTCTTACAAACAGCTGCCGCTGAACTTCTATCAGATCCAGACCAAATTCCGTGACGAAGTACGTCCGCGCTTCGGCGTGATGCGTTCCCGCGAATTCCTGATGAAAGATGCCTACTCTTTCCACACCTCTCAGGAATCTCTGCAGGAAACCTACGACGCGATGTACGCTGCGTACAGCAAAATCTTCAGCCGTATGGGGCTGGATTTCCGTGCGGTACAAGCGGATACCGGTTCTATCGGCGGCAGCGCCTCTCACGAATTCCAGGTGCTGGCGCAGAGCGGTGAAGACGATGTGATCTTCTCTGACTCTTCCGACTATGCGGCAAACATCGAGTTTGCCGAAGCTGTTGCACCGAAAGAACCGCGCGCCGCTGCAACACAGGAAATGACGCTGGTCGATACGCCGAACGCTAAGACCATCGCCGAGTTGGTTGAACAATTCAACCTGCCTATCGAGAAAACCGTGAAAACCCTGCTGGTGAAAGCGGTTGAAGGCAGCAGCTACCCGCTGGTTGCGCTGCTGGTTCGTGGCGATCACGAGCTGAACGAAGTCAAGGCGGAAAAACTGCCGCAGGTTGCCAGCCCGCTGACCTTCGCCACCGAAGAAGAAATTCGTGCGCTGGTTAAAGCAGGTCCTGGATCTCTGGGTCCGGTGAACATGCCGATTCCGGTGGTTATCGACCGTACCGTTGCGGTAATGAGCGATTTTGCTGCCGGTGCCAACATCGACGGTAAACACTATTTCGGTATCAACTGGGATCGCGACGTTGCCACCCCGGAAGTGGCTGACATTCGTAACGTGGTCGCCGGCGACCCAAGCCCGGATGGCAAAGGTACGCTGATGATCAAACGCGGTATCGAAGTGGGTCACATCTTCCAGTTGGGTACCAAGTACTCTGCAGCGATGAAAGCCGCCGTTCAGGGAGAAGATGGTCGTAACCAGACGCTGACCATGGGCTGCTACGGTATCGGGGTCACTCGCGTTGTGGCTGCTGCGATTGAACAGAACTACGACGATCGCGGCATTGTATGGCCAGACGCCATTGCCCCGTTCCAGGTTGCTATTCTGCCGATGAACATGCACAAATCCTACCGTGTGCAGGAGCTGGCTGAGAAGCTGTACGCGGAGCTGCGCGCGCAGGGTATTGAAGTGCTGATGGACGATCGTAAAGAGCGTCCAGGCGTGATGTTTGCTGATATGGAGCTCATCGGTATTCCGCATACCATCGTGCTGGGCGACCGTAACCTCGACAACGACGATATCGAATACAAATACCGTCGTAACGGCGAGAAAGAGCTGATTAAAACCGGCGACATCGTCGACTACCTGGTCAAAGCTATTAAAGGCTAATACCAGCATAAGGCCCTGAGGATCAGGGCCTTTTTTACATGGATTGTATAAAATGGCTAAACCAACGGCGTATTACCGCCTGCTCCTCCCCTTCGGTCTTCTGCTTTCAGCCTGCACGATTGACGTCAGTCAGCAAAATTCATCAGCAACGGCTGTTGATGCCCAGGCAAAGAAATGGGAGGTAAAACTCCAGCATCAAAGCTCATTTACCGATCAAGCGCTGCATGAAATTACGGATACCGACCTCAGGCCGGGCGACCTGCTGTTCTCCTCCAGTCTTGGGGTGACCTCATTTGGTATTCGCGCGTTCAGCACCTCTTCTGTCAGCCATGTCGCCGTTTACCTTGGCGATAATGAAGTTGCCGAAGCGACTGGGGCGGGAGTACAAATCATTTCGCTTAAAAAGGCTGAAAATCACAGCGATAAGCTTTTTGCTCTGCGGGTCCCCAACCTCACACCGCAGCAGGCCGAAGAAATCAAAACATTCGCTTATAAAATCAAAGATAGCGGCTATAACTACCGCGGCATCGTCGAATTTATTCCGTTTATGGTGACCCGGCAAATATGTTCATTGAATCCTTTCTCAGAGGATTTTCGCCAGCAATGCGTCAGCGGGCTGGCAAAAGCACAGTTGAACAATACCAGCGAAGGAGAAAAGAAGGCGTGGTTTTGCTCCGAATTCGTAACCGATGCGTTTGCCACAGCCGGGCATCCGCTAACAATGGCGCAGCCGGGTTGGATTAGCCCTTCCGACCTGATGCATATGCGCGAAGGTGACATTTCCGCTTTTAAGTCTGAAACACAGCTACAGTATATCGGCCACCTGAAGTTAGGGATTTATATCAAAACCAGCCGTTTTGTTGGATTGATCCGATAAGGAAAAACTGTCCGGGCGATCGCCGGACGGTTTTTATAAGCTGCAGATTAATCATCGCAACTCTGGCCAGGGATAAACTTAATTTCTTTATCCGCTCTTAAGGTTTTCACTGGTGTGCCCGTATCAGGATTTTCTTCCATCGTGAAGTGCCCTTCCACAGTAAGCAGAACTGCCTTATCCGTTGCACCACGCGCAGTCAGATAATCTCGCTCCAGTTGTGCATTGTTCGCGACAGAGACTCTTTTACCCGTCGCACAATCTGTGAAGGTTGCCGCGTCAGCCATATAGAAGTACATCCCCCGCATCGGCATTGGCGTCACCGGTAAGCTGGCGGAAACTGGCTCAAGCGTGTAGTTGAACTGTGACTCAATCGGGTTACCTTCACGATCGAGCATCTCCAGCGCTTCACCTTTTGCCCGGTAGTACGACTTCTCACCTTTGCTGTCAGTCAGCACCAGCTTATCGGCAGTGCGCGCCCATGTACCATAAGAAGCAAAGGAGGACGGTTCATCTCGCACGCCCTGATAGCGTTCATTCATCACCCATGTGCCGTCTTTTTCCAGGAACAGAGAGGTTTCAATTCCTTCGCAGTCCGCGCAAGGCAAAATGCCACGCCAGCTTTGCTGCATCGGTTTTAATTCTGCCGCCCACGTCGGCTGTAGTACATCGACTTCAGTACGGTTGTTACAGCCGATCAAGGAAAAAAGCGTGCATGCAGCGACCACGGACAATATTGCTGTTTTCACTATGAATTCCTTATAATTTTTTATTCCCGCTCGTCAGTCTTGCGTTCGACGAACTCTCCCACGCAGTGCTTTCACTGTGGATTTTTGCGCCTTCGATGACAACCTGCGCTCTTTCGAGGCGCGCGTAGGACGTGTTGCCTGTCGGCTTTTTTGCACCGCGGTTAATTCTTTTATCACCGCCACCAGTCGGGAGATTGCCGCTTCCCGATTTAGCTCCTGGCTACGGTATTCCTGCGCCTTTATGATAATAACGCCATCGCTGCTAATCAGATGATGGCTGGCGGCCAGCAGACGTTCCTTGTAATACTCTGGCAGGCCTGAGGCCCGAATGTCAAAGCGCAAATGGATAGCCGTGGAGGTCTTGTTAACGTGCTGACCGCCCGCGCCCTGTGCCCGAATCGCCGTGATTTCCAGCTCACTGTCAGGGATAGAGACGTTTCGGGAGATAACAATCATGAACGCGGCTGCCACGCGGTCAGATGAATTTCCAGATTGTTCTGAGAATCAGACAGCCAGATAGCGCCATCCTGGATAGTTGCCTGCAGCGCCATTGTACGACCAGCAAAATCACTCAGTTGCGCCAGCTGTTCATCATCCAGATACCACACGGTGAGATTTTTAAACTGCGCACACTTGTTCTGGTTTTGCTGCCACCAGATCTGGGCCGCACGGCTGTTGTAAGTAAACAGAGCAACCTCACCAGACTGGGTACAGGCTTTTTTAATACGACGCTCATCCGGCAGACCCAGTTCAATCCAGAGATCGATGCCCAGATGGTCGTTACGCAGCCATGCTTCAGGCTCGTCTTCAGCACTCAGGCCACGCGTGAACTGCAGCCGTTCATCGGCATATTTAATCCAGGCCAGCAGGCGCAGCATCATGCGCTCCTGGGTTTCAGAGGGATGACGCGCCAGCGTCAAGGCCGCATCAAGGAACTGGTTGCGGTCGAGATCCGCTACGTTGACGACGGCTTTATAAATTGTCGCTTTAAGCGCCATGAGAGAACTCCTTTCGAATCAGGCGCTCATTGTAGCGAAAACTGCGGCAAAAGGCTGCTAACAGCTCCTCAATCAAGGCGCTGATATTGCTTGAATGAGTATGGTATAGTCACCTTGCTAAACAGAGTTTATCTTCGTAGGCTTAGACTTGCATCCACGGTTAAGTCAGAGTGCTGACAGGAGGGCATGTGGAAAAATATTGTGAGTTAATACGCAAGCGGTACGCGGAAATCGCCAGCGGAGACTTAGGGTATATCCCGGATGCGCTGGGTTGCGTATTGAAGGTGCTTAATGAAGTGGCGGCAGACAGCGCCCTTCCAGAGTCGGTCAGGGAAAAAGCGGCCTATGCTGCCGCCAACTTACTGGTGAGCGATTATGTCAATGAATGAAACGTATCAACCCATCAATTGTGATGATTACGACAATCTTGAACTCGCCTGCCAGAACCATTTGTTACTGACGCTGGCGCTAAAAGATGGCGAAGTTTTGCAGGCGAAAGCGAATGACCTGGTTTCACGCAAAAACGTGGAGTATCTGGTCGCAGATGTCGCAGGTGAAACCCGGGAGCTTCGTCTCGATAAAATTGCCAGCTTCAGCCACCCGCAAATCGGTACCGTGGTCGTCAGCGAATCTTAGCTTTTCTTGCGCCTTATCAGGCCTAAATGACCAGGCCTGATAATCGCACCGCCATCAGGCATGCCAAATCAGACTCATACCTTCTTCATCTACCGCCGCACCCTCACGCGTCACAAAAACCCCCGCAGCCGCAATCAACGTTTCACCGTAAAACAACAACGGCGTGGTATCTCGTCGCCAGGGCGGGATCCCCTGCTCCTGCCAGATTTTCTTTAATTTACGTCCACCGTTACGCCCGACAATATGCAATACGCCTGGCGCTTTAAAACGAATACTGACGGCTTCACCTGCTTGCGGCATGCGCAATTCGCCAGCAGAGATTAGCTGCACCGAGCCTAACCCGGCTGGCAGCGTCAACGGCGTTTCCCGGCATGACCACGGGATGACGGTTTCGCTTTGCCCGTCGACCGATTTAACCCACCATAGCTGTGACTGATAGCGACGGACCTCATATTCTCCTAGACGAAAACAGGGGGAAGCATCTTCTCGCGCCAACGCCACTTCCTGCCAGATACGTTCCAGCCCGTCCCGGGAAGGCATCGGTGCATTTACCCCCGCCAACCAGCGACGAAGCAGAGCTGCACGCCGCACGCCACTCATCATCATTAACGGTGCCAGTAACAGTGTGCCTTGGGCAGTCACGCAGTCGGCTAAATCATTGGCCAGCAGTTCATCCAGTAAACTCTCCTGCTCGGCGCACAGCGCGGCGCTACGGGCTGCGGCTTGCGCGAAGTGCGGCCATCGTTGTTGGAGCAAGGGGGTAACGCGCAATCTGAGAAAATTGCGATCGTAGGCATCATCCTGATTACTTTCATCTTCGATCCAGCATAATTCATGCTGTCGCGCCCATGCTTCAAGCGCCTCTCGCGTTTGCGCCAGCAGCGGTCGAATCAGTTGGGTTCCGGCAAATGGTGAGCTTTCGCCCATGGCGGAAAGCCCGGCAGGACCACTGCCGCGCTTAAGCGCCAGTAGAAAAGTTTCACACTGGTCGTCGAGATGCTGGGCGGTCATCAGCACTTCACCCGGTAGTAAGATCTGCGCAAATGCCTGATAGCGCGCGCGTCGCGCCTGAGCTTCGACGCCCAAACCATCATCCTCAAGATGGACCCGTTCAACCACCAGCGGCACCTGCCACTGTGCGCATACCGATTCACAGTGTTGAACCCAACTGTCTGCCTGCGGGCTTAATCCATGATGAATATGGATTGCGCGCAAGGCAACCTCAGGATTTTGCGCTCGCCACAGTACCAGCTGATGCAGCAGCACGGTGGAATCCAGCCCGCCGCTAAAGGCGACCAGAATCGATTGAGAATTCAGCAGTGAAGTGTTCAGCGTGAGTGTCGTCATGATGGTTACTTACAAGGGCATTGCCCGGCACATTGCCAGACTAATGCCACAATGATAAGACTTACAGCTCGTACAGTTCGAGCGGTAATCCGTCCGGATCGTTAAAAAACGTAAAGCGTTTGCCGGTAAACGGATCGATACGCACGGATTCGCACTTCACGTGGTGAGCTTCCAGATGCGCGATCGCTTTTTCCACGTCATCTACGCTGAACGCCAGATGGCGTAAACCGCAGGCTTCCGGTCGACTCGGACGGCAAGGCGGAAATGGAAAAGAAAAAAGCTCAATCACATACTGACCGTTCAATGCCAGATCCCCCTTCCACGAGTCACGTTCTTCCCGGTAGGCTTCGCTGATTAGCGTAAAGCCCAGCACATCACAGTAAAATGCCTTACTCGCCGCGTAATCCGACGCAATAATGGCAATATGGTGAACCTGTTTTAATCCCAGCATAGCGTCATCGCCTCTTTCGTTTTTCTGCCAGCACGTTACTCGTGCGTAATGGTTTCACGCAAGTCGTCATGCCATTTTTAGGACTCGCACGCGATACACGCCATCTTCACCCAGTTTAGCGCCATGGATATCGGTTTCAAATCCAGGATAGTGATGGCCCACTGAACACAACATCAGCAGAAAATCGAGTACAGCCCGGCTTTTGGCCGTGATCATTTCCCCGGGCATCAAGAGCGGCACACCGGGAGGATAAGGCAGAATCATATTGGCAGAAATGCGCCCCACCAGTTGATCGAGCGCCACCGTTTCGACCTCACCTTTGATCTGCCGCTGCCAGGCCTGGTGCGGGGTCATTTTCATTTCCGGTAAGGTATCAAATGCCCGCAGCATCAGCCCGGAGAGATCGTGCTGGCGGATCAGCTTATGGATCCCCTGCGCCAGATCCTGAATACGCATATTACGATAGAAATCGGGATCCTCGGCATACAGATCCGGCAGCATATTTTTCACGCGTAAATTCAGATCGTACGAGCGTTTAAATTCCGTCAGGCCGCGCAGTAGCCCCATCGCCCGGGTTTTATCAATGCCAATACTGAACAGGAACAACAGATTATACGGTCCCGTTTTCTCGACAACGACGCCGCGCTCATCAAGGAATTTCGCCACCAGCGCCGCAGGGATCCCCTCTTCACTCATATTTCCCTGTTCATCCATTCCCGGCGTAAGAATGGTGACCTTCACCGGGTCGAGGAACATATGATCGGCGTCAGCATCAACAAATCCGTGCCAGTCTTCACCAGGCGCTACCGGCCAGCACTCCGCTTCATCTACCCTTTCCGGCTGCCAGATATCAAAGAACCAGCCATCCGACTCTTCGCGTAGCCGCTGCACTTCTTTACGGAAATGCAGCGCCCGCTCCACCGAACGATTGATCAACCGCTTGCCTGAATTGCCACGCAGCATTGCCGCCGCCGTTTCTATCGACGCGACAATCGGGTAGCTCGGGGAAGTGGAAGTGTGCATCATAAAGGCTTCGTTGAACGTCTCTTCGTCGTAGTCGCCCTTAATGTGGATCAGAGAAGCCTGTGATAGTGCCGCCAGCATCTTGTGGGTTGACTGGGTTTCAAAAATCACTTTCCCCGGCACCCGTTCGCCGCTCATCCCGCTTTTCCCCTGATAGATCGGGTGAAAATGGGTATACGGCACCCAGGCAGAATCAAAATGAATGGAGGGCACATCCAGGGTTTGCTTGATCCAGTTGGTGTTATACAACAGGCCGTCATAGGTGGAATTGGTGATCACCGCGTGTACCGGCCATAGTGCCTGAGGGGTCTCTTCTACCTTGCGTTCAATGCTTGCGCGGGTGAATTCCCGACGAGGTATACCGCCGAGGATCCCCAGCGCATTGCGCGTAGGCTTCAGCCAGATTGGCACCACATCGCTCATCATGAGCAAATGCGCCAGCGACTTATGACAGTTGCGATCAATCAGTAGCGTACTGCCTGAAGGCGCGGCATACATGCCGACAATCTTGTTCGACGTCGAGGTGCCGTTGGTCACCATATAGCTCTGCTCGGCGCCAAAGGTGCGCGCGATATACTCCTCCGCTTCCAGATGAGGGCCGGTATGATCCAGCAGCGAACCCAGTTCAGTCACGGAAATAGACACGTCGGCCTTCAGAGTATTGCCGCCAAAGAAATCATAGAACAGGCAGCCTACCGGGCTTTTCTGATACGCCGTTCCCGCCATATGTCCGGGCGTGCAGAAGGTGTACTTTCCTTCCTTCACATAGGTAAACAGCGCCTTGGTGAAAGGAGGCGTGATGTTATCGAGGTATTCGCTGGTGTACTGACGGATGCGGGTTGCAATATCTTCAGACTGGCCCAGCGCATACTCAAAAAACCACAGTGCCATGCGCAGGTCGTGCGCGCTGACATCCATCGTCGAATGAGTATTAATAAAGGCGTAGAGCGGGAGATACTCGTTGAGCTGGTTGATGTCACTGCACAGATCCAGGCTGTATTCATCCCAGTCAAAAATGACACCGCAAATTCGTGGGTTATGTTCGATAAACTTAAGCAGGTCGACGCTATTCTGCGGCCAGATAATCTGAAACCCCTGCTGTTGCAGCGCACGCTCAAGTTCCTTGATGGGCTCATCTTTATAAAAGACGCCATGCGGTCCCATGATGGCAATGATATTCATGCGTTCCTCCTGGAAAAACCTTAGTTAATCATAGCCTGGTGAAACCACAGGTAAAAAAAAGGGCCACAGCGTTGTGGCCCTTTTCAGAATTAATGCAGTTTACGCGTAACCGTAGCTCATCAGACGCTGGTAACGACGGTTTTTCAAATCATCTTTGCTTAACACGTCGAGATCGGCGAGATCGGCCAGCAGCTGTGCTTTCAGGGACGCAGCCATCACTTCCGGGTTGCGGTGCGCGCCGCCCAGCGGTTCCGGAATGATAGAGTCGATAAGCTTCAGCTCTTTCAGACGCGGCGCGATAATCCCCATCGCTTCTGCGGCCAGCGGCGCTTTGTCGGCACTTTTCCACAGAATGGAGGCACAACCTTCCGGGGAGATAACGGAATAGGTGCTGTATTGCAGCATATTCACTTTATCGCCCACGCCGATCGCCAGCGCGCCACCGGAACCACCTTCACCAATAACGGTGCAGATTACCGGTACGCTCAGACGCGACATTTCACGCAGGTTGCGCGCAATCGCTTCAGACTGACCACGTTCTTCCGCACCCACGCCCGGATAAGCCCCTGGGGTGTCGATGAAAGTAATGATCGGCATATTGAAACGCTCGGCCATTTCCATCAGACGCAGCGCTTTGCGATAGCCTTCCGGTGCCGGCATGCCGAAATTACGACGAATTTTTTCTTTGGTCTCACGGCCTTTCTGATGACCAATGATCATCACCGGACGGCCATCCAGACGCGCGATGCCGCCGACAATAGCTTTATCATCCGCATAGGCGCGATCGCCCGCCAGCTCATCAAATTCATCAAATGCCAGGCGGACATAATCCAGGGTGTACGGACGCTGTGGATGGCGCGCCAGCTGGGCTACCTGCCATGCGCCAAGATCGGCGAAGATTTTACGCGTCAGCTCTACGCTTTTTTCACGCAGACGATGCACTTCTTCATCGATGTTAATATCCAGTTTCTCATCCTGACGGCTAACCGCAGTCAGAGAATCGATTTTTGCTTCCAGCTCTGCAATCGGCTGTTCAAAATCAAGGAAATTCAGACTCATAGTATTCCTGTATTAGTCAAACTCCAGTTCCACCTGCTCCGAACCAATAAGGCCACGGAGATCGTTTAGCAAACGATCGCTCGGAGAGACACGCCACGTTGCGCCAAAACGCAATCGCGCACGTGCATCCGCCCTCTGATAGTAGAGATGTACTGGAATTGTCCCCGAGCGGTGGGGTTCCAGAGACTGACGGAGTCGGTTTAAAAGCTGGTCATCAATTTGCCTGTCCGTCAGCGAGATAGCAAGCCCGCGAGCATATTTTTCCCGGGCTTCGTCAATATCCATGACTTCACGGGCCATCATTTTAAGCCCGCCGCTGAAGTCATCAAAGCTGACCTGTCCGCTGACGATAAGTATGCGGTCTTTTTCCAGCAATTGCTGGTATTTATCCAGAGCATCGGTAAACAACATAACTTCCAGACGCCCGGAACGGTCATCCAGGGTACAGATGCCGATACGATTGCCGCGCTTGGTGACCATTACCCGCGCAGCAATGACGAGCCCCGCGGCCGTGGTGACTTTACCACGTTCTGTCGGATGCATGTCTTTCAGCCTGTGGCCTCCAACATAGCGCTCAATTTCTTTTAAATACTGATTGATGGGGTGTCCCGTCAGGTAAAGCCCTAACGTTTCACGTTCCCCTTCTAATACCACCTGCTCCGGCCACGGTGTACAGTTAGCATAAGACTGTTCAATTTGTTCCGGCTCTTCAGCCAGCACGCCAAACATGTCCGCCTGACCCGTTGCCTCGGCTTTCGCATGCTGATCGGCGGCTTTTAGCGCATCGTTGAGTGAATTCATCAACGCCGCGCGATGTGGGCCAAGGCGGTCAAACGCCCCGGACATGATTAACTTTTCCAGCACCCGGCGGTTGAGTTTTTTGATGTCCGTGCGCGCACAGAGATCAAACAGCTCGCGGAAGTAACCGCCTTCGTTGCGCGCCTCAATAATAGCTTCAATTGGCCCTTCACCCACGCCTTTTATCGCGCCGATGCCATAGACAATTTCGCCATCATCATTCACGTGAAAATGATAAAGCCCGGAGTTGATATCCGGCGGCAGGATTTTGAGCCCCATACGCCAGC
>NZ_SZWS01000032.1:50436-79528 GCF_005281245.1 Citrobacter sp. wls826 | reverse complement strand
CGGTCATTACCGCCGCCATAAACTCGGCGGGGTAATGCGCCTTCAGCCATAGCGTCTGGTAAGAGACCAGCGCATAGGCAGCGGAGTGCGATTTGTTAAATCCGTAACCGGCGAATTTCTCCACCAGGTCAAAGATTTTCATCGCCAGTTCGCCGTCGACGCCGCGCTTTTTCGCCCCTTCTTCAAAGGTGCCGCGCTGCTTAGCCATCTCTTCCGGCTTTTTCTTACCCATCGCACGACGCAACATGTCCGCACCGCCAAGGGTATATCCGGACAGCTCCTGGGCAATCTGCATAACCTGTTCCTGATACAGGATAATGCCGTAGGTCGGCTCCAGTACCGGTTTCAGACACTCATGCTGCCATTGTACGTCCGGGTAGGAAATCTCTTCGCGACCATGCTTACGGTCGATAAAGTTATCTACCATCCCCGACTGTAGCGGACCTGGACGGAACAGGGCCACCAGGGCGATCATATCTTCGAAGCAGTCAGGCTGCAGACGTTTGATAAGATCTTTCATGCCGCGGGATTCTAGCTGGAAGACCGCCGTGGTCTCCGAGCGTTGCAGCATGTCGAAGCTTTTCTTGTCATCCAGCGGGATAGCGGCGATATCCAGCGGCGGCTCGCCGTTCTTTTCACGGCGCGCGTTAATCATTTCCAGCGCCCAGTTGATGATGGTGAGCGTACGCAGGCCGAGGAAGTCGAACTTCACAAGGCCGGCATATTCCACGTCGTTCTTATCAAACTGAGTAACCGGGTGCAGCCCCTGTTCATCGCAGTACAGCGGCGCAAAATCGGTAATTTTGGTCGGCGCGATAACTACACCACCGGCGTGTTTACCGGCGTTACGCGTGACGCCTTCCAGCTTACGCGCCATATCGATCAGCGCTTTAACCTCTTCATCTGCCTCATAGATTTCCGGCAGTTGGGGTTCGGCTTCAAAGGCTTTTGCCAGCGTCATGCCAGGATCGGGTGGCACCAGTTTCGAAATACGGTCAACGAAGCCGTACGGGTGTCCCAGCACGCGCCCCACGTCACGGATAACCGCTTTGGCCGCCATCGTACCGAAGGTAATAATCTGCGAAACAGCATCACGACCGTACATTTCCGCCACGTGTTCAATTACCCGGTCGCGTTTCTCCATACAGAAGTCAACGTCGAAGTCGGGCATTGAGACACGTTCCGGGTTCAGGAATCGTTCGAACAGCAGGTCAAATTCCAGCGGATCCAGGTCGGTAATTTTCAGCGCATAGGCGACAAGCGAGCCGGCACCGGAACCACGTCCAGGGCCTACCGGTACGCCGTTATCTTTCGACCACTGGATAAATTCCATCACGATCAGGAAGTAGCCAGGGAATCCCATCTGGTTGATAACTTTAAGTTCAACTTCCAGACGTTCGTCATAAGGCGGGCGCTTCTGGGCGCGAACTTCAGGGTCCGGGAACAAAAACGCCAGACGCTCTTCCAGACCTTCGCGCGATTTCGCCACGAGGAAATCCTCGGTGGTCATATCACCGGTCGGGAACTGTGGCAGGAAATACTCACCCAGACGTACCGTCACGTTACAGCGCTTAGCTATCTCAACGGTGTTTTGCAGCGCTTCCGGAATATCGGAAAACAGCTCACACATCTCATCTTCGCTACGCATGTACTGCTGCGGCGAATAATTACGCGGGCGTTTCGGGTCGTCAAGGGTGAACCCGTCATGGATTGCCACGCGGATTTCATGCGCGTCAAAATCACCGGTTTCAAGGAAACGAACATCGTTGGTCGCCACCACCGGAAGACCACGCCTTTCCGCCAGTTCTACCGCTGCATGCAGATAATTTTCTTCATCTTGCCTGCCGGTGCGGATAAGCTCGAGGAAGTAACAATTTGGAAAATGTTCTTCGTAAAACGCTACGCACTCATCAACCAGCGCGCTATTACCGCGCAGCAGGCTGCGCCCGACGTCGCCCATGCGGCCGCCGGAGAGCAAAATCAAACCTTCTTTTAACTCGGCCAGCCAATCCCGGTCGATGACCGGCCCTTCTGCGCCATAACCACGCTGATAGGCTTTCGATATCAACAACGTCAGGTTCTGATAGCCGGTATTGTTTGCGGCCAGCACGGTGAGCTGCGTGAGTTCATCGCCCAGCAGCTCGCTACGGACATGAAAATCTGCGCCAACTATTGGCTTGATACCCGCACCGTGACCCGCTCCGTAAAACTTCACCAGACCACACAGGTTGGTAAAATCGGTGATCGCCAGCGCAGGCATGCCTAACGCGGCCGCCTTTTTCACCAGCGGCCCGGTTTTCGCCAGCCCATCGATCATGGAGTAGTCGCTGTGCACCCGCAGGTGGACGAAACGAGGTTCAGACATCTTCAGATTCCTTCGACACAAGAATCAGGACGTGAGTCCCAGTGCGCGTTTGACGGGGCCAAAACTACGGCGATGGTGCTCTGTTGCGCCATGCATTGCCAACTTTTCCAGATGAAAAGCGGTTGGATAGCCTTTGTGCTGTGCAAAGCCATACTGCGGGAACACCGTATCCAGGGCCGCCATTTCAGCATCACGAGTGACTTTTGCCAGTATCGACGCCGCGCTAATCTCCGCCACACGGCTATCACCTTTTACCACCGCCAGCGATGGCACCGGTAATGCCGGGCAACGATTGCCGTCGATCAGTACGTATTCCGGCGCTATATGCAGACCCGCAACCGCACGCTGCATGGCCAGCATTGTGGCATGTAAAATATTCAACTCGTCGATTTCATGTGGTTCCGCACGCCCCAAGCTCCAGCTTAACGCTTTTTCTTTAATCTCATCGAATAGCGCCAGGCGACGTTTTTCCGACAGTTTTTTTGAGTCGTTAAGACCGATAATAGGGCGAGCCGGATCCAGAATGACGGCGGCAGTGACGACCGCGCCGACCAAAGGACCACGTCCAACTTCATCTACACCCGCCACTAAATGCGTATGCGGATATACAAATTCAATCATTGCGCTAACTCCAGGACCGCATCCGCCGCCTGCTCATCAGCGTTGCAACGGATCTGCTGATGCAGTTCACGGAATGTGTCGTGCATCGCATGGCTGGTTTTGCCATTCGCCAGCAACGGCAACAGCGCTTGCGACAGCGCCTGCGGTTCGCACTCTTCCTGCAACAGCTCTTTAACCAGTTCTCTTCCCGCCAGCAGGTTAGGTAGCGAAACGTAATCGGTCTTCACCAGACGCTTCGCCAGCCAGAAGGTGAAAGGTTTCATACGATAGCCAACCACCATCGGGCATTTTGCCAGCATACATTCCAGCGCAGCGGTGCCGGAAGCCAGCAGTGCGGCATCGCTGGCAACCATCGCTTCACGTCCCATCCCATTAAGCAGATGTACGGAAAGCTCCGGCGCAACTTCAGCTTTAATGCGCTCAAACTGCTCGCGACGTTTGGCATTCACCAACGGCACTACCACTTCGAGATCTGGATAATGCTGGCGTAACAACTGCGCCGTTTTCAGAAAATCGGCGCTGAGCATCTCCACTTCTGCGCCACGGCTTCCTGGCAATAGCGCCAGGCAGTGAGCGTCATGGGGAATACCCAGAACATCGCGAGCCGCGTTTTTATCCGGGTCCAACGGCATGGCATCTGCCATGGTATGACCGATAAAGCGGCACGGGACGTTAAATTTGTCATAAAACGCTTTTTCGAAAGGCAGAAAGGCCAGCACCATATTGGTGGATCTGCCTATTTTGAAAACGCGTTTCTGTCGCCAGGCCCACACAGAGGGGCTGACGTAATGAATGGTTTTAATGCCCTGCTTTTTCAAATTCCCTTCGAGGGTAATATTGAAATCAGGCGCATCAATACCGACGAAAACATCCGGCTTTAAGTCGGTAAATCGGCGAGTGAGATCGGCGCGAATATGCAGTAACCGGCGCAGGCGTCCGAGCACTTCAACAATGCCCATTACCGCCAGCTCTTCCATTTCGTACCAGGCTTCACAGCCTTCGGCCTGCATCAGCGGACCCGCCACGCCAACAAAACGCGCATTGGGAACGCGAGCCTTGAGTGCACGAATTAACCCTGCACCAAGAATATCGCCGGAGGTTTCTCCGGCGACGAGGGCAATCGTTAAAGGACGCTGCTCAGTCATTAACGAATCAGACCACGCGTTGAGCGCTCAAAGAAGTCGCTGAAAGCCTGAACTTCAGGGTACTGTTTCGCCAGTTCCGCGATTTCCGGTTTCACTTCTTCCAGCGTTTTACCGCTACGGTACAACGCTTTGTAGGCATTACGAATCGCGGTAATCGCTTCGCGGGTGAATCCACGACGCTTCAGACCTTCGATATTGACGCCAAATGGCGTTGCGTGGTTGCCCTGGGCGATAACGTATGGAGGCACGTCCTGAGCAACGCCAGAACAGCCACCAACCATCACATGCGCGCCGATGATGCAGAACTGATGCACCGCAGTCATGCCGCCGATGATAACAAAATCATCCAGCGATACATGCCCGGCAAGCGTGGCGTTATTCGCCAGAATACAGCGGTTGCCTACCGTACAATCATGCGCGACGTGCGCATTAATCATCAGTAAGTTATCGCTGCCCACCTTCGTCACTCCACCGCCCTGCACTGTGCCACGATGAATGGTGACGCTTTCGCGGATGCGGTTGCGATCGCCAATTTCCACGCGGGTCGGTTCGCCAGCATATTTCAGATCCTGGTTAACTTCACCGATGGAGGCAAACTGATAGATCTCGTTATCGCGACCAATTTTTGTATGGCCATTCACGACAACGTGAGACTTCAGTACGGTACCCTCACCAATTTCAACATGGGGTCCAACAATACAAAATGGGCCAATGTGAGCGTTAGCGCCAATGCTGGCGCCTTCTTCCACAATGGCAGTTGGGTGAATAAAGGCGGATTTATCAATCACGTATCAGGCCTCCCGGCTACGGGCACACATCATCGTTGCTTCGCACACAACTTTACCGTCGACCAGCGCAACCCCTTTAAAACGGGTCAGGCCGCGGCGCGTTTTCTCGAAAGTCACTTCCATGATCATCTGATCGCCTGGCACGACAGGACGCTTAAAGCGCGCTTCGTCAATACCCGCAAAATAGTACAGTTCACCTGGTTCCAGTTTCCCTACGCTTTTAAACGCGAGGATACCGGTGGCCTGCGCCATTGCTTCCAGAATCAGTACGCCTGGGAAAATAGGTTTACCCGGGAAGTGGCCCTGGAAGAAAGGCTCGTTAACAGATACATTTTTCACTGCGCGCAGAAAGCGACCTTCTTCAAAATCCAGCACGCGGTCAACCAGCAGAAACGGAAAACGGTGCGGCAGAAGTTCTAAAATCTCTTCAATATGCAGAGTATGAGTGTTAGTAGTCAAAATACTCTTCCTGTCAAAATATACTAAAAGGCAATAATAACACGGCCTGTCGCAATCGTATGAATGGGACAGGCCGAAAAGTCAGACATGCAAAAACGGTGCTTTAGTCTTGTTGATTAACCTTGCGCTCAATCGCTTTGAGACGCTTGCTCATATCATCAATATTCATCACCAGTGCAGCTGTTTTACGCCATACCTTATTGGGCTGTAGCGGAATGCCTGAGGAATAGACGCCAGGTTCGGTGATAGGACGCATCACCATACCCATGCCAGTAACCGTGACTTTATCGCATATTTCCATATGCCCATTGATCACGCTGGCGCCGCCAATCATGCAGTAACGGCCAATCTTCAGGCTACCCGCCATAATGACGCCACCGGCTACCGCCGTATTGTCGCCAATCACAACGTTATGCGCAATCTGGCACTGGTTATCAATGATAACACCATTACCGATCACAGTATCGTCCAGCGCACCACGGTCAATGGTGGTACAAGCGCCGATCTCGACGCGATCGCCGATAATCACGCGACCAAGCTGCGGGATCTTCACCCAGTTACCGCGATCGTTCGCGTAACCAAATCCATCAGATCCGACGACAGTGCTGGACTGGATCAGGCAATTCTCACCGATCTGAATGTCGTGGTAAATCGTCACATTCGCCCACAAGCGTGAACCTGCGCCGATTTTAGTATTTTTTCCGACGAAGCAGCCTGCGCCGATAACGACGTTATCGCCCAGTTCTACGCCAGACTCAATGACCGCATTTGCGCCCACAGAAACATTATTACCCAGCTTCGCCGTCGCATCGATCACTGCACTCGGTGCAATGTTTTGTGCGGGCTGCGGCGTGGTATCTAAGATTTGCGCCATACGTGCATAGGTCAGGTAGGGATTCTTCACTACCAGCGCAGCACTCTTAGCAAAAGGAAGATCGTCCTGCGTCATCACAACGGCAGAGGCCTGGCATACGCCTAAGTGTTCACGGTACTTAGGATTCACCATGAACGTGATATTGCCAGTTTGCGCAGATTGCATGGACGCTACGCCGGTGATGACGATATCGCCATCACCGTGTAATTCTGCATCCAACTGCTCTGCTAAATCAGCCAGTCGAATTGAAGGCATTACTTATTTAACCTGTTTCAGTACGTCAGCGGTGATGTCTTTTACATCGCTGCTGTTGTATGCAACGGTGTTTGCGTCAACAACCAGATCGATGCTCTGACTGTTAGCAACAGATTTCACAGCTGTCTGGATACGAGTAACCAGTTTGCCACGTTCTTCGTTGGAACGACGCGCACGATCCTGCTCAAAAGCCTGAGCTTTCTGAGAGAAAGTCTGACGCTGAGCCATGACGTCTTTTTCCAGCTTGGTACGATCGCTACCCGCTTTCATGGATTGCAGACGCTGCATTTTAGATTGCAGATCAGATTCCATACGCTGCAGTTCGCTGGCACGGCCTTTGAACTCGTTTTCCAGCGTAGCAGAAACGCCCGTCTTCTGTGCAACCTGTTGGAACAAGCTACCCATGTTGACGATTGCAATTTTGTCAGCAGCCTGTGCGGACGTTGCCATCGCTAAACCGAGACCTGCAGCTAATAACCACTTTTTCACAATTAACTCCTTACCATCCCATTTGCACCCGAAGGTACAGTTCTTTGCGTGGCCAGGCGATCCCATGCAAGATCGCCTAAAGTCATCGCTACACTACCACTACATTCCTTTGCGAAGAACAATTACCAGGTTTTACCAATGTTAAACTGGAACTGTTCCGCTTTGTCTCCATCGTACTTCTTGAACGGCTGGGCGTAGGAGAAAACCAACGGCCCCAATGGGGACATCCATTGTAAAGCGATACCCGCTGACATACGGATATTGTTCGGATCGCTGTAGTCCGGATAACCAGAGTACTTAGCTGAATCCCAGTTCGTATCCCAAACGGTACCCATATCCCAGAAGAACGAGGTACGGACCGAGTTGGCATACTTGTCGCTGATAAACGGCGTCGGGGTAATAAATTCCAGGCTGGCGACAGCCATGGCGTTACCGCCCACCGCATCATCCGATTTACACGGTGAAGTATTGGTGGCGTCACATTCGTTATCGTAATCGCTATCGTTGTTATAACGATTAGCCGGTAAATAGACAGCCTTTGGACCGATGGTGTTGGACTGGAAACCACGCACGGTGCTGGAACCACCCGCATAGAAGTTCTCGTAGAACGGCATCTCTTTGCTGCCGATGCCGTCACCATAGCCCCACTTCGTGCGACCCAGAACAACCCATTTGTGATCGTCATCGATCGGCACATAGGTAGCGGTATCCAACGTCGCTTTGTAGTATTCGTTGTCAGAACCCGGAATGGTTACTTTACCGTTCAGGTTGACACGCGTACCTTCCGTTGGGAAGTACCCACGGTCCAGCTTGTTATATGTCCACCCATAGTTGAAGGTGAAATCGTCTGATTTAAAGCTATCAGCGTCAGGATCCTTACCCATTGAAACCAGATAACGTTGCATTGCAACCTGTGGATCCATGTTAGACAAGGAGTTATGCACATAACCCACACCCGCACGTAAGGTGTTGTATTCGTTGATCGGGAAGCCGAGCGTTGCGTCAGTACCATAACTTTTGTTGGTATAGTCGGACAGGTCTGCATCATCCGCTTTAAAGTCATTGTAGAAAACGCGACCACCAAGGCTCACCCCATCAACGGTGAAATATGGGTTGGTGACAGACAACTCAGTATAGGTCTGATAGTCGTTTTTGGTGCCGTTGATGCCGACTGAATAACCGGTACCTAACCAGTTATCTTGCTGAACGCCAGCCTGGAAGCTCACGCCGCTTTCAGTACCGTAACCAACGCCGAAGTTAAAGCTACCGGTGTTACGCTCTTTAACCTTATAGACCACATCAACCTGATCCGGGCTACCCGGTACACGCTGAGTATCGGTATCGACAGTTTCAAAGTAACCCAGACGGTTCAGACGCTCTTTACCCTGATCGACCAGATCGCTACCCAACCAGGCACCTTCCATCTGGCGCATTTCGCGACGCAGAACGGAATCTTTAGAGGTGTCGTTACCTTCAAAACGAATCTTACGCACGTAGAAACGGTTACCTGCATCTACGTTTACGCGTAATTTAACGGTTTTGTCGGCGTCGTTGATTTCAGGTTGCGACTGTACGCGCGGATAGGCATAGCCATAGCGACCCAGAAGCTTCTTGATATCATCTTCCATTTTGGTCACTTTGGTGCCGTTATAGAGTTCGCCTGGCTCGATTTTGGTCAGGGTCTCAATTTCGGCGGAGTGCCCAGCCAGGTTACCGCTCACCTGTACCCCTGAAAGCTTGTATTGATCGCCTTCAGTGATGTTAACGGTAATGTAGATACCTTTTTTATCCGGCGTCAGGCTAACCTGGGTGGAATCGATATTGAAGCGAGCATAACCGCGATCCAGATAGTAGCTGCGCAAGGTTTCAAGATCGCCCGCCAGTTTCTGTTTCTGGTATTTACGATCGCCCACCACGTTCCACCACGGCACTTCATCACGCAGTTGGAAGTGAGAGATCAGTTCGTCGGTCGAGAAAGCATGGTTGCCGACGATATTGATCTGTTGGATCTTCGCCGAAACGCCTTCCTGGAAGACCAGCTTGAGGTCAACGCGGTTACGCGGCAACGGCGTTACCACCGCTTTCACACTGGCGCTGTACTTACCGACGCTATAGTAGAAATCTTCCAGCCCTTTTTCGATATCGGCTAGCGTAGTGCGATCCAGAGACTCGCCAACACGCACACCAGAAGCCTCGAGGTTTTGCTTGAGCATGTCATCTTTCACCGATTTGTTACCGGAGAAAGTGATGCTGGCAATCGTCGGACGTTCTTTTACCTGAACCAGAAGGGTATCACCATCGCGCAGGACGCGGACATCCTCAAAGTTACCGGTGGCGAACAGAGCACGAATGGTATTACTGATGTCTTCATCATTAACCGTGTCGCCTGTGCGCACCGGCATACTGAGGAGAGCCGCACCAACGGCGACTCGCTGTAGGCCTTCGAAATGAATGTCCTTCACTACGAACCCTTCAGCACCGTATACGGTGGCGCTGCTAAACAGCAGCGACGCTATGAGCAACTTTTTCATCGCCATCGTTATTATGCGTTCTTCCTAACACTCTCTTACAACCGAGAGAAATCATTGAAAAGTGCAAGCCCCATTAACAACACCAGCAAGATAGAGCCAATGCGATAACTAAAGTCTTGAACCCGCTCGGATACCGGACCGCCCTTCAGCTTTTCAATCGCCAGGAACAGCAGATGCCCCCCGTCAAGAACGGGCAACGGAAACAGGTTGATTATCCCTAAGTTCACGCTGATAAGCGCAAGGAACATCAGGTAATAAATAACCCCGAACTCCGCTGACATCCCAGCCCCCTGGGCGATAGAAATCGGCCCACTGAGGTTGTTCAGTTTTACATCACCGGTAATCAATTTTCCCAGCATACTGACCGTCAGCTTCATCAACTGCCACGTTTTATCCGAGGCTTCGAGGATGGCGCTGAATGGCCCATACTGGCGTACAGTCTTATACTCATCAGGCAGAGGAATAACTTTAGGCACCACGCCCGCAAAACCCTCTGCCTTCCCGTTAACCTGTTTTGAATCTGGGGTTAACGTTAAAGACAAGGAACTTCCTTGTCTTTCAATATCTAGCGCTAACGGCTTATCCGGATTATCGCGCACCAGCGTCACGAACGTCATCCATTGCGTCAGCGGCTGACCATTGACTTTAACGATCCTGTCGCCAGCTTGCAAACCCGCCTTACTTGCAGCGGAGTTTACCTGCACTTCTGACAGCACCGATTCAATCTGCGGACCGCGTGGGCGAATCCCTAAACTGGAAACAGGATCCTCTTTGTCTGGCTCAAATGCCCAATGGCGTAAATCCAGCGTTTTGTCCTGCCGCTGGTTGCTGCCAAACTGCGCCACGCTGAGAGTCGTATGTTCATCGCCAATTTTGGATACCAGTTGTAATCGCACGGCATCCCAATCAGGGGTTTCGATACCATCAACCGCTTTTAGTTCCGTACCCGGCTGAATTTGCGCCTGTGCGGCAATCGAGTTGGGTGTTATTTCACCAACAACCGGACGAACGCCAGGGACACCGATGATAAACACCAGCCAATACGCGAAAATAGCAAAAAGGAAGTTGGCAATCGGACCTGCGGCGATGATGGCTGCGCGTTGTCCAACCGTTTTATTGTTGAAAGCGTAATGGCGCAGCTCCGGTGCGACCGGTTCAGCGCGCTCATCCAGCATTTTGACGTAACCGCCGAGGGGAATCAGGGCGATGACGTATTCCGTACCTGATTTATCGGTACGCCGCCAAAGCGCTTTTCCAAAGCCAATGGAAAAGCGTTCGACGCGGACTCCGCAGCGCCGTGCAACCCAGAAATGACCAAATTCATGCACGGTGATAAGCACACCAAGTGCAACGATGAATGCAGCCAGATTCCAGAGAATACTCAGCATAAGACCATCCGTTAGAGCGTCCTGAATACCAGTAACAACAGGCAGGCAAAGACCGGTACCGCAGCCGTCAGGCTATCAATACGATCCAAAATACCGCCGTGTCCTGGTATTAAGTGACCACTGTCCTTAATACCTGCTTCACGCTTAAACATACTCTCGGTCAGATCACCCAGCACGGAGGCCAGGGCTGCAACGATGGAGCAAATAAGCAAGGTGACAGGCGCAACCTCAAGATTCGCCCACATGCCATAACCCCATGAGATCACGGCAGCAGTGGCGAGTCCGCCAATAAAACCCTGCCAGGTTTTACCAGGAGAAACCTTCGGCGCCAGCTTATGTTTGCCAAACAGCTTACCAAACATATAGGCACCCGAGTCCGCTCCCCAGACGAGGATCATGACATACAGCAGCCATAGCGCGCCACTATAATGATTCTCATCATAGTGCCATGCACGTAGCGCCAGCATTCCCCAAAAGAAAGGGACTATGGTTAACACGCCGAAAATTATGCGTAATGTTTTGGAATTACGCCAGACCGACGCAGAGCCGGGATAAAACAGCACCAGTAACAGCGCCACGACCCACCAGCCCAGCGACGCCCACAGCGATACTTCAACCAGCGGCTGATGAATATTGCGATGGTATTCCGGCAACAAAAATAGCATCAGTGCCAGCAATAGCCCGCACAAAACAGCCAGCCAGACTCGCTGCGTACGCGTGGTAAAACCGCTTAACTGTCCCCATTCCCAGGCGGCCAGCATACAGACGGCCAGCGTAACAATGGCGAACCCCACCGGCGGCAGCAAAAACAGCGCCGCGATGACAACGGGTATTAAAACAAAAGCAGAAATCAGGCGATACTTCAGCAAAAGCGACCCCCATCAGGCTTTTTCATCACCGGGCTCGGTGCCGCCGAAACGACGCTCACGATTAGCAAAGGCATGCAGCGCACCTTCAAAGTCTTGTTCATCGAAATCGGGCCAGAGAACATCCGTAAAGTAAAGTTCGGCATAGGCAATTTGCCACAACAGAAAATTACTAATTCGATGCTCTCCCCCAGTCCTTATCACTAAATCCACAGGAGCCAGTTCATGCATACAAATTTGCTGCCCCAGCATCTCTTCATCGATTTGCTCTGGACGCAGCAGACCATCCTGCACCTGTTGTGCCAGTTGTCTGACTCCCTGGACTATATCCCACCGTCCACCGTAATTCGCTGCAATATTTAGCGTCAACCCGGTATTCTGGGCAGTAATCGCTTCTGATTTGCGAATCCGTTCTTGCAAACGTGAGTTAAATCGACTGATATCCCCGATAATACGCAGACGTACGTTATGGCGGTGCAGGTTTTTCACTTCGCTATCAAGCGCCCACACAAACAGCTCCATTAACGCGCTCACTTCCTGCGCGGGTCGGTTCCAGTTCTCACTGCTAAAGGCATACAGCGTTAACGCATCAATACCGTTATTGGCAGCAAAAGAGACAGCCCGGCGGACGGACTTTGCTCCGGCCTTATGTCCAAAGGCGCGAATCTTCCCTTGCTTTTTCGCCCAGCGGCCATTGCCATCCATGATAATTGCTACATGGCGACAACCATGTGCTGGCAAATTTTCGCTTAATGGTTTAGTTGCAGACAACATAACGCGTTTTTAGTCCCTGAAAGGATTATACGGTACTCAGGAATACTGAAGCCTTTTGCGCTTCATCCTTCAGGCTGCTCCTTCGTTGGCTGTGATCTTCGCCCCAGTCACATACTCTTTGTATGCTCCAGGGGACTCATCCACTTGCCACCTTGATGCAACCTGAATGATTTTGTGCATCCACAAAAAAGCCGTGTCAAACCACGGCTTACCCGACCGAAAAAAAACAAATACCCGCGATCGAGTGGCGCAGACTATATCACTGAAGCCCAACGCTAACAAATAGCGCGATTCTCCGTGGAGGGATTATCATCAGCTTGAGCGTCGCATCACTTCTTTTCTGGCGACTTCCCGCGCGATAGCATCAACCTTCAGCACGTCATCAACGCTCTGTGGTTCCTGCAAATCCATCTTATCCAGTACGGATAAATTCAGGTCAGCAATATCGGTAAATCGGATCTGCTGCGCCAGGAATGCGGCAACGGTAATTTCATTCGCTGCGTTCAAAGCGGTCGTCGCCGCCTGCCCTTGCTCAAACGCGTCCATCGCCAGTTTCAGGCATGGATAACGCTGGTAATCAGGTGCGGAAAACGTCAACGCACTGAGCTTGCAAAAGTCGACAGGCTTAACGCCGGACGTCACTCGTTCTGGCCATGCCATCGTATGAGCAATAGGTGTACGCATATCAGGTTCCCCCAACTGCGCCAGAACGCTACCATCCTGATAACGCACCATCGAATGAATAACCGACTGCGGGTGAATCAGCACTTCCATCTGGCTTGCATTGGCATTAAATAACCAACGCGCTTCAATGTATTCCAGACCTTTATTCATCATGGTGGCTGAATCGACAGAGATTTTTCGTCCCATCGACCAATTCGGATGACGACATGCCTGATCGGGGGTCATAGAAACCAGATCGCGCAATGCCGTTTCACGGAAAGGGCCACCAGACCCGGTAAGCAAAACTGATATGACGCCATTTTGCTCAAGGTCAGCGTATCCCAGATTGTGTTGGATAGGTTGCGGTAAACTCTGAAAAATCGCGTTATGTTCGCTATCTACCGGCAAAAGCTGTGCTTTGTGGCGTTGCACGTCGTCCATAAACAGACGCCCGCAGGTCACCAGTGACTCTTTATTCGCCAGCAAAATGCTTTTGCCCGCACGGATTGCCGCCAGCGTCGGTAGCAAGCCCGCCGCGCCGACAATCGCCGCCATAACCTGATCAACATCATCCAGCGCAGCCATATCACAGGCCGCCTGCTGCCCGCTCATAACCTCAGTACGACTGCCCTGCTCCAGCAGAGCTGCTTTTACCAACGCAGCGCTTTTTTCATCGTCCATTACCGCATAGCGAGGAGAAAATTCCAGACATTGCTCAACCATACGGACGACATTTTTACCCGCCACCAACGCAGCAACACGAAATTTTTCCGGGTTATGGCGTACTACATCCAGCGTACTGCAACCAATGGAACCGGTTGATCCCAGGATGGTTAATTGCTTCATCAGACATCCAGAAGAATTTTACTCGTCATACTTCAAGTTGCATGTACGTTGGCTCTCCTCGTTCACCCCTGTCACGCACTGGTGTACGCTCCCGGGGATGCCCTGCGTCGCCGCCTTCCTGCAACTCGAATTATTTAGAGTATATAGACAGAAAAAAGCAAAACGCCGCCATCCAGCCTTCTCAGGCCTTCTAAGCGGCGTTTTTAGCGTACAGGCGAATCAGAACTGCATCAGTTCCGTTTCTTTCTCTGCCAGCGCCGCATCAACTTTCTTGATAGCTGCGTCAGTCAGTTTCTGTACGTCGTCCTGAGAACGGCGATCGTCATCTTCGCTGATCTCTTTTTCTTTCAACAACGCTTTCACTTTGTCGTTGGCATCGCGGCGTACGTTACGTACGGCAACGCGCGCGCCTTCAGCTTCGCCACGCACGATCTTGGTCAGATCTTTACGACGTTCTTCAGTCAGCGGCGGCAGCGGAACGCGGATGTCGGAACCCGCAGAACTTGGATTCAGACCGAGGTCGGAAGCCATAATTGCTTTCTCAACGGCTGGCCCCATAGAACGGTCAAACACGTTGATTTTCAGGGTACGGGAATCTTCAACCGTTACGCTTGCCAGCTGGCGCAGCGGGGTCGGTGTGCCGTAATATTCCACGACAATACCATCCAGCAGGCTAGGAGAAGCACGGCCCGTGCGAATTTTGCTGATTTGGTTTTTGAACGCTTCGACGCATTTGTCCATGCGTACTTCAGCATCTTTTCTGATATCGTTGATCACGTTACGAATCCTTGAAAGCTTATTTCAGTCAGACCATACCCACCACGCAAGATGTGACAAGTATAGTCTTGATTAATTTTGAGGGACGTATCCCGCGACATTAAAGCGGAATATTACCTGCATTTAGCCGCAACGGGAATTATTCCGTGATTAACGTGCCTTCTTTTTCACCCATAACAACACGGCGCAGCGCACCCGGTTTGTTCATGTTAAAGACACGAATCGGTAATTTGTGGTCACGAGCCAGCGTAAACGCCGCAAGATCCATCACTTTCAGCTCTTTATCCAGAACTTCAGCATAGGTCAACTGTTCGTACATAGTCGCCGTTGGATCTTTAGCCGGGTCAGCCGTAAATACGCCATCGACTTTGGTGGCTTTCAGTACCACATCCGCTTCAATTTCAATACCACGCAGGCAAGCCGCAGAGTCGGTAGTGAAGAACGGATTGCCAGTACCCGCAGACAAAATAACAACGCGGTTGTTACGCAGCAGGCTGATTGCTTCCGCCCAGCTGTAGTTATCACACACGCCATTCAGAGGAATTGCGGACATCAAGCGAGCGTTCACATAGGCGCGGTGAAGCGCATCGCGCATCGCCAGACCGTTCATGACGGTGGCTAACATGCCCATGTGGTCGCCCACAACGCGGTTCATCCCTGCTTTCGCCAGACCAGCGCCACGGAACAGGTTACCACCACCAATCACTACGCCAACCTGGATACCCAGCTCAACCAGCTCTTTGATTTCCTGAGCCATACGGTCAAGGATGCTTGCATCAATACCGAAGCCTTCTGAACCTTGCAGAGCTTCGCCACTTAACTTAAGCAGAATACGTTTGTAGACGGGTTTTGCATTGGTAGCCATGTTTCTTTCCTGAGACTGTCAACGAATGAGATGAATTAATTCCGGCGACATTGTATGTCGCTTTTCAGCATGACCACTATAGCGGTTCGCTGAATTTACAAGCCAGACACAAAAAGAAGCCGCCCTCAGGCGGCTCCTTTAAAAATTAAGACTGCTTGGACATCGCAGCAACTTCTGCTGCAAAGTCAGTCTCAACTTTCTCGATACCTTCACCCACTTCAAAGCGGATGAAGCCTGTTACATCAGCGTTGTGCTCTTTCAGCAGCTGACCAACAGATTTGCTCGGATCCATAACGAAAGGCTGACCAGTCAGAGAAACTTCGCCGGTGAATTTCTTCATACGGCCTTCAACCATTTTCTCTGCGATTTCTTTCGGCTTACCAGACTGCATCGCGATGTCCAGCTGAACCTGGTATTCTTTCTCTACCACTTCAGCAGAAACGTCTTCCGGCTTAACGAATTCTGGCTTGCTTGCAGCAACGTGCATTGCCAGCTGTTTAACCAGCTCTTCGTCAGCGCCAGTTGCAGCAACCAGAACACCGATACGAGCACCGTGCTGGTAGTTACCCAGAACTTCGCCTTCCAGGGAAGCAACGCGACGGATGTTGATGTTCTCACCGATTTTAGCAACCAGAGCAACACGTTCTTCTTCGAACTGCGCTTTCAGAACTTCAACGTCAGTGATTTTGCCAGCAACGGCAGCGTCCAGTACTTTGTCAGCAAATGCCTGGAAACCAGCATCTTTAGCAACGAAGTCAGTCTGGCAGTTAACTTCCAGAATGAAAGCGATGTTGCCGTCGATTTTGGTTTTGATTACGCCGTCAGCAGCAACGTTGCCTGCTTTTTTCGCCGCTTTGATTGCGCCGGACTTACGCATGTTTTCGATTGCCAGCTCGATGTCGCCATTAGCTTCAGTCAGTGCTTTTTTGCAATCCATCATGCCTGCGCCAGTACGCTCACGCAGCTCTTTTACCAGGGATGCGGTAATTTCAGCCATTCTAAAATCCTCGGAAGATTTGATCTGCCCGGCATGAAACCGCACAGATTTAAAAGTGAAAAAGGGGCCTAAAGGGCCCCTAACCAAACGTGATACTACCTGGTTTATAAGGGGGCTCGAACGAGCGTGCCTTATTATTCAGCTTCTACGAAGCTTTCTTCCGCCTGGGAAGCCAGATCCTGAGAACGGCCTTCACGAACGGTAGTAGCTACAGCGCCCAGGTACAGGGTCACAGCACGGATTGCGTCGTCGTTACCCGGGATAACGAAGTCAACACCGTCCGGATCAGAGTTGGTATCAACGATAGCAAATACTGGGATACCCAGGTTGTTTGCTTCTTTGATAGCAATGTGCTCGTGGTCAGCATCGATTACGAACAGAGCGTCCGGCAGACCGCCCATGTCTTTGATACCGCCCAGGCTGTTTTCCAGTTTCTCAAGCTCACGAGTACGCATCAGCGCTTCTTTCTTGGTCAGCTTTTCGAAAGTACCGTCCTGAGACTGAGTTTCCAGATCTTTCAGACGTTTGATGGACTGACGAACGGTTTTCCAGTTAGTCAGCATGCCGCCCAACCAGCGATGGTTCACGAAGAACTGGTCGCAGTTGTTAGCAGCTTCTTTCACCGCTTCGCTTGCAGCGCGTTTAGTACCAACGAAAAGGATTTTACCTTTACGAGCAGAGATCTTGTTCAGTTCAGCCAGAGCTTCGTTGAACATCGGTACAGTTTTCTCAAGGTTGATGATGTGAACTTTGTTACGCGCACCGAAGATGAACGGCTTCATTTTCGGGTTCCAGTAACGGGTCTGGTGACCGAAGTGAACACCAGCCTTGAGCATGTCGCGCATGGAAACAGTTGCCATGATTAAAACCTCTATATATAAAAGTTGGGGTTAAGCCTCCACGCATCCCATATTACCGACCCCAAAGGGCACCCCGGAATATGTGCCGATACGTGTGTGTTGTTACACAAAGTGAGATTTGTCGCTCCCGTCCATCGTGTGTAGTCTTCAAATGGATCGGAAGTCCGGCGCGCTTTATACCACAAATACGCTACCGACACCAATAATTGTTGGCGGTGCGTGCTGAATGAACGATGAATTTCGTGTTACAGGGAGGCAGCCAATTTTTGCATCTCCGGGAGCCTACATGCTGTAAGCGGCTGGAGTGAGCAAATACAGCCAACACACCTGTGGCACGAAAGGCGAAGTTCAGAATGATTCTCAATTTGGCAGCATGTATGCCGGACTGATACCATTAGCACCACTTAAACAATTATTGCCGATATCATCGGCACTGATGGACAGAATTCATGGCTATCTCAATCAAGACCCCTGAAGAAATCGAAAAAATGCGCGTCGCTGGCCGTCTGGCCGCCGATGTACTGGAAATGATCGAACCGTTTGTTAAGCCAGGCGTCAGCACCGGCGAACTGGATCGCATCTGTAATGACTACATCGTGAATGAGCAGCAGGCCATTTCCGCCTGCCTGGGCTATCACGGTTATCCGAAGTCCGTGTGCATCTCTATTAATGAAGTGGTGTGCCATGGGATCCCGGACGACGCCAAGCTCCTGAAAGACGGCGATATCGTCAACATCGACGTAACCGTGATTAAAGACGAGTTCCACGGTGATACCTCGAAAATGTTCATCGTCGGCAAACCAACCATTCTGGGCGAGCGTTTGTGCCGCGTCACGCAGGAAAGCCTGTATCTGGCGCTGCGGATGGTAAAACCAGGTATTCGCCTGCGCACGCTGGGCGCTGCGATTCAGAAATACGCGGAAGGCGAAGGCTTCTCTGTGGTCCGTGAATATTGCGGTCACGGCATCGGTCGCGGTTTCCATGAAGAGCCGCAGGTTCTGCACTACGATGCAGACGACGGCGGTGTGGTACTGCAGCCGGGCATGACCTTCACCGTAGAACCCATGTTGAATGCCGGTGATTACCGCATCCGCACCATGAAAGACGGGTGGACGGTGAAAACTAAAGATCGGAGCTTGTCTGCTCAGTACGAGCATACTATTGTGGTGACGGAAAAAGGCTGTGAAATTCTGACATTACGCAAGGATGACACCATCCCGGCGATCATCACACACGACGAATAATGTTTTGCCTGATGGCGATGCACCCGCATCTTATCAGGCCTACAAATTGTACTACTTCGTAGGCCGGGTAAGGCGTTCACGCCGTCATCCGGCTTTTTTAATGGGTGGCGCATAATGAATACTCTTCCTGAACAACACGCAAATACTGCCCTCCCCACCCTGCCAGGCCAACCGCAGAACCCCGGAACCTGGCCGCAGCACGATCTCAATTGCCCCGGCATTAAAGCGCATATCGACACTTTCCAGCACTGGTTAGGTGACGCGTTTGACAGCGGGATTTCCGCAGAGCAGCTGATTGAGGCCCGCACCGAATTTATTGACCAGTTACTGCAACGTCTGTGGATTGAAGCCGGTTTCGGTCAAATTGCCGACCTGGCGCTGGTTGCCGTTGGCGGTTACGGGCGCGGCGAACTGCATCCGCTTTCCGATATTGACCTGCTGATCCTGAGTCGTAAAAAGCTACCAGACGCGCAGGCCGAAAAAGTTGGCGAACTGTTAACGCTGCTATGGGACGTGAGGCTCGAGGTTGGGCACAGCGTGCGCACGCTGGAAGAGTGTCTGCTGGAAGGATTGTCAGATTTAACCGTCGCCACCAACCTGATTGAAACACGCCTGCTGATTGGTGATGTGGCGCTGTTTCTTGAGCTACAAAAGCATATTTTTAGCGAAGGTTTCTGGCCGTCCGATAAGTTTTACGCAGCCAAAGTTGAAGAGCAGAATCAGCGCCACCAGCGCTATCACGGCACCAGCTATAACCTGGAGCCGGATATCAAAAGTAGCCCCGGCGGCCTGCGCGATATTCATACCCTGCAATGGGTGGCCCGCCGCCATTTTGGCGCCACCTCACTGGATGAAATGGTCGGTTTCGGCTTTTTGACGCAGGCAGAACGTGCCGAGCTGAATGAATGTTTGCATATCCTGTGGCGCATTCGCTTTGCCCTGCATCTGGTCGTTAGTCGTTACGACAACCGTCTGCTGTTTGATCGTCAGCTCAGCGTGGCGCAACGCCTGAACTACGGCGGTGAAGGCAATGAGCCTATCGAGCGGATGATGAAAGACTATTTCCGCGTCACACGACGGGTCAGCGAACTGAACCACATGCTGTTGCAACTGTTCGACGAGGCGATCCTCGCCCTGCCCGCCGATGAAAAACCACGTCCGATTGATGACGACTTTCAACTGCGCGGCACGTTGATTGATCTGCGCGACGACGACCTGTTTATTCGCAAACCCGAAGCGATATTGCGGATGTTTTACATCATGGTGCGTAATAGCGCGATCAGCGGAATTTACTCCACTACGCTGCGCCATTTGCGTCATGCCCGCCGTCATTTAACGCAGCCGCTGTGCTACATCCCGGAAGCGCGTTCGCTGTTTCTCAGTATGTTGCGCCATCCGGGCGCGGTGAGTCGCGGCCTGCTGCCTATGCATCGCCACAGCGTGTTGTGGGCCTATATGCCGCAATGGTCGCATATTGTCGGCCAAATGCAGTTTGACCTGTTTCATGCATATACGGTGGATGAACACACCATTCGCGTAATGCTCAAGCTGGAAAGTTTTGCTAACGAAGAGACCCGTCAGCGCCATCCGCTGTGCGTGGATCTGTGGCCGCGTCTGCGACAGCCGGAGCTGATTCTGATTGCCGCGCTGTTCCACGATATCGCCAAAGGTCGCGGCGGCGATCACTCGGTTCTCGGCGCCCAGGATGTGCTCAAATTCGCCGAACTGCACGGTCTGAACTCCCGCGAAACGCAACTGATCGTGTGGCTGGTGCGCCAGCATTTGCTGATGTCGGTTACCGCTCAGCGCCGCGATATTCAGGATCCCGAAGTCATTAAGCAATTCGCCGAAGAGGTGCAAACGGAACATCGTCTGCGCTTTTTGGTGTGCCTGACCGTCGCAGATATTTGTGCCACCAACGAAACGCTGTGGAATAGCTGGAAGCAAAGCTTGCTGCGCGAGCTGTACTTCGCGACGGAAAAACAGTTACGGCGCGGGATGCAAAACACGCCGGATATGCGTGAGCGCGTACGCCATCATCAGCTTCAGGCGCTGGCGCTACTGCGCATGGACAACATTGATGAAGAAGCGCTACACCATATCTGGTCGCGCTGTCGCGCCAACTATTTCGTACGTCACAGCCCAAATCAGCTGGCCTGGCATGCACGTCATCTGCTGCAACACGATCTCAGCAAGCCGCTGATCCTGCTCAGCCCGCAGGCCACGCGAGGCGGGACGGAAATTTTCATCTGGAGCCCTGACCGCCCTTATCTGTTTGCTGCCGTCTGCGCCGAACTGGACAGGCGCAACCTTAGCGTCCACGATGCGCAGATTTTCACCACCCGCGATGGGATGGCGATGGATACGTTCATTGTGCTGGAACCAGACGGTAGCCCGCTGTCGTCAGACCGACACGAAGCGATCCGTTTTGGGCTTGAACAGGCGATCACCCAGCGTAGCTGGCAGCCGCCGCAACCGCGTCGCCAGCCGGCAAAATTACGTCACTTTACCGTCGATACCGAGGTCACTTTTCTGCCTACCCATACCGACCGAAAATCATTTCTTGAGCTTATCGCTCTCGACCAGCCAGGGCTGCTGGCGCGGGTCGGGCAGATTTTTGCCGATCTGGGAATTTCGCTGCATGGCGCCCGAATTACAACTATTGGCGAGCGAGTAGAAGATTTATTCATAATCGCCACCGCCGACCGGCGCGCCCTTAATAATGAGCTGCAGCAGGAAGTGCATCAACGGTTGACAGAGGCCCTCAATCCAAACGATAAAGGGTAATGTTTTTATTTATTATGGAAAGAGTTTAACAATGCAGCAGTTACAGAACGTTATTGAGTCCGCTTTCGAGCGCCGTGCCGACATTACTCCGGCAAATGTAGATACCGTAACCCGCGAAGCGGTGAATCAGGTTATTTCTTTACTGGATTCCGGTGCACTGCGCGTCGCAGAAAAGATTGAGGGTCAGTGGGTCACGCATCAGTGGCTGAAAAAGGCGGTCCTGCTCTCTTTCCGTATTAACGATAATCAGGTTATCGAGGGTGCGGAAAGCCGTTACTTCGATAAAGTGCCGATGAAATTCGCCAACTACGACGAAGCGCGCTTCCAGAAAGAAGGTTTCCGCGTGGTTCCGCCTGCGGCAGTGCGTCAGGGCGCGTTTATCGCCCGTAACACCGTGCTGATGCCGTCTTACGTGAACATCGGCGCTTATGTTGATGAAGGTACGATGGTTGATACCTGGGCGACCGTGGGTTCCTGTGCGCAAATCGGTAAGAACGTACACCTGTCCGGTGGCGTTGGTATCGGCGGCGTACTGGAACCGTTGCAGGCTAACCCGACCATCATCGAAGACAACTGCTTCATCGGCGCGCGCTCTGAAGTGGTTGAAGGCGTGATCGTCGAAGAAGGCTCCGTCATCTCTATGGGTGTGTATATCGGCCAGAGCACCCGTATTTACGATCGCGAAACCGGCGAAGTGCATTACGGCCGCGTTCCGGCGGGCTCCGTGGTCGTCTCCGGCAACCTGCCGTCGAAAGATGGCAAATACAGCCTGTACTGCGCGGTGATTGTGAAGAAAGTCGATGCCAAAACGCGTGGCAAAGTGGGAATCAACGAACTGTTACGCACCATCGACTAACAGCGATTTGAAAAAGCGGGCTTAGCCCGCTTTTTTTACATCTGCGAGTGGCATAAACAAGGCTTTTCGTTAATTATTCAATGGTTATAGTGAGCTTAAGGGTACCGCTATGTATGACAATCTGAAAAGTCTGGGCATTACTAATCCTGAAGAGATCGATCGTTACAGCCTGCGGCAAGAAGCCAACAACGATATCCTGAAAATCTATTTCCAGAAGGATAAAGGCGAGTTTTTTGCCAAGAGCGTGAAGTTCAAATATCCCCGTCAGCGTAAAACGGTTGTCGCCGATGGCGTCGGCCAGGGTTACAAAGAAGTGCAGGAGATCAGTCCCAACCTGCGCTACGTGATCGACGAACTGGATCAGATCTGCCAGCGAGATCGCAGCGAAGTCGATCTTAAACGCAAGATCCTCGATGATTTACGTCATCTGGAAAGCGTCGTGACCAACAAGATCAGCGAGATTGAAGCCGATCTGGAAAAACTGACGCGCAAATAAGTAGATTGTTGCCTGATAGCGCTACGCTTATCAGGCAATTAATCAATGCTGCTCATCCAGCTGCAACGCCACATACAGCAGCAGTCGATCGTCAAAATTCCCCAGATCCAGCCCGGTCAGCTCTGAAATACGGTTCAGGCGATACTCCAGCGTATTGCGGTGAATAAACAATGCTTTTGAGGTCGCCAGCGGCTGAACGTTATGTCGAAACCATGCCGATAATGTTCGACGCAGCAAACCGTTGTTATCCATCGCTTTCAGCCTTACCAGCGGGCGCGCCAGCTCATTGGCCTGCCAGCCGCCGCGCAGGCTGTCCAGCAGCACCGGCAGCATCAAGTCCTGATAGAAATAACTCCGGCTTTCCGGCATCCGCTGCTTGCCGACCATCATGGTGGTGCGCGCCGTACGATACGAACGGGCAATGCTGCCGGGCCCGGTAAAATAGTTGCCCAGGGACACGCGAAAACGCAGTTGTCCATTCTCTTTCATGCGGGCAATCAGTTGCTCAACGCGCTTGCGATGATCTTCAGCGTCCCAGCGGCCAAACTGATTGAGCGCTGGTTTCAGCACCACCATCTCGGTCAGAGAAACAATCGCAATCAGATTATTACGTTCGGGTGTAGTCAACGCGTTCTGCAATTGCTGTAGCTCCGCCATCGCACTATCAACGCCAAGCTGACCGCTGTCGACCTCCACTACCGCCACCACGCGCGGCTGGTTCAAATCAATGCCCAATCGCTGTGCCCATTCCATCAGCGCCGGGGTATTCTCTTCAGCCTGAATCAGGTTCATCACCAGCTCTTCACGCAGACGGCTATCCTGCGCTAACAGATGCATCAGACGCGACTGTTCCAGCATCATTTCGGCGGTCATGCACACCAGTTCTCCATACTTGCGCAGATGTTCCGGCTCGCCAGTAAGACCGATAACGCCAACGATTTCGCCTTCCAGACGCAGCGGCAGGTTTATCCCCTGACGCACTCCATGTAAATGCCGGGCTACCGCATCGTCAATATCGACCACCCGACCTTGCGAAAGCACCAGCAGCGCGCCTTCGTGCAATTCACCAATTCGTTCGCGATCGCCGCTGCCAATGATCCGCCCGCGGGCATCCATTACGTTGATATTGGTATCAATGATGCGCATGGTTCGCGCTACGATATCCTGCGCCATTTTGGTATCAAGATGCCAGCCAGCCATAAACCCCTCCTGTGAGCAGAGCTCAAGCATAGGGAAGATAATAAGCGGCGGCATTGTGCAACTGCACAAAGCGAGAGGGAGAAGTATGGAGTTGTGGGAAGTATCACAAAAAGAAACCCCTTCCTGTGCAGGAAGGGGTTTAGGGAGATTACTGCATCAACAGATAGATGGAGCTGTCACCACGCTGAATGTTCAGCGCCAGTACAGCCGGTTTGCTGTCGAGGATTTTGCGCAGTTCGGCGATATTTTTCACCGGCTGCTGGTTCGCACCGATAATCACATCCCCTTTCTTCAGGCCAATCCGTGCAGCCGGAGAATTCGCTTTCACCTCGCTGACCACGACCCCTTTGTCCTGGCCTTTGTTGCTCATATCAGCCCCTTCAATGCCTTTGAAGATAGAGCTGGAATCAACCTGAGTCTGGCTGCTCTGCTGCAGTTCCAGATTCACAGTGACCGGCTTACCGTCACGCAACAGGCCAAGGTTAATTTTGCTGCCTACCGGCATCGTACCCACCTGCGCACGCAGGGCGGCGAAGCTGCTGATCGGTTTACCGTTCAGGGAGGTAATCACATCCCCGGCTTTAATACCTGATTTCGCTGCGGAAGAGTTCGGCATCACCTGGCTGACAAATGCGCCACGCTGAGCATCAACTTTCATCGCTTTCGCCAGCTCAGAGCTCAGCTCGGTACCCATAATACCCAGCTCACCGCGTTTAACCTGACCAAACTCAACCATCTGCGACGTCAGGTTTTTCACCATGTTGCTCGGGATTGCAAAGCCGATACCGATGTTACCGCCGTCCGGCGCAAGGATCGCGGTGTTAATACCGATCAGCTCACCGTTCAGGTTAACCAGTGCGCCACCGGAGTTACCCCGGTTGATCGCGGCATCCGTCTGAATAAAGTTTTCGTAGTTTTCCGCGTTCAGGCCGCTACGGCCCAGCGCAGAAACAATACCGGAGGTCACGGTCTCACCGAGGCCAAACGGGTTACCAATTGCTACGGTATAATCACCCACACGCAGCGCGTCGGAATCTGCCAGCTTAATCGCCGTCAGGTTTTTCGGATCCTGAATTTGGATCAGCGCGATATCGGAGCGCGGATCTTTACCCACGATCTTCGCATCAAATTTACGGCCATCGCTCAACTGAACCTTAATCACCGTGGCGTTATCCACCACGTGGTTGTTGGTCACGACATACCCTTTCGCGGCATCAATAATTACGCCGGAACCCAGCGCCATAAATTTCTGCTGCTGGCCGCCGCCGTTGTCAGCGCCCGGCGCGCCGCCCTGGCAGAACGGTGAACTCTGGAACGGTGAACCGTCCTGGCAGAATGGTGAATTATCACCGAAGAACTGCTGGAAATTACGCGGCATACGCGGCGTATTTACCGTCGTGCTCCCCTCGACGTTAATACTTACCACCGATGGCATCACTTTTTCGAGCATCGGGGCCAGGCTTGGCATCTGTTGGGCGGTCATTGCTGAAGACGACGTCTCAGCCGCTGTGGCAGACAGGGGGGACAACGCCAAACCTAAACTCAGAGCCAGTGCACTCATTGCTAATGTGGTTTTTTTCATGTGTTTCGTTCTCGATTAACAGGTAACGCAAAATTGCTGTATACGTCAGAGTCGTTTTATAGCGCTAAGTTCCAGAATTGAGTTTAAGGAAAAAGTAAAATTTTATTGGCCGTCTTTACAAATGAGTATTTATTGTTCTACGGCCATCAAGCGACGATATTCATCCCAGGCATACAGATCGGTCATCCCGCTGATATAATCCTGAATCAGCCGGCAGCGATAATAATATTCCATTACCGAAAACTCAGCGCAACCCGTTGATATTTTACTAACCGCCTCGACATAAGCAAGACGATGGCGAGTAGACAACTTCTGAAATAATCGTGATTCGATAGGAAAACGTTTAACTCTTTCATTGTCGACCAGCTCAGTAAAATCTGACTGGGACATTTTTAATAAAGGCTGATAGATCTCCAGCAACCCACTGATCACCCGATACCCCTGCAATTCCAACTGCTCAACGTCCGGATGACTAAATACGTGTTTTACCGCCACATTTTTATAGACACCCAGCAACTGACTAAAGCTACTGGCATCTTCTAACAGGGCGTGATTAAAGCTGCCGTCAAAAACCTGCGGTAAATTATCAATAAACCGCTGGGCTGCATACGGCACCAGTTTATTCAGCGTATTGACGCGTAAATACATAAAGAACTGATCTTCCGTGCTCCGGCTTAATGTATTTGAACGTGATTTCTCCCAGGCATTCTCAACAACCTGGCTAAATAGAGAACCTTTTTCGTGATGCCCCCACGCCTCATGCAGATGGTGATAAAGTTGCTCGACGCTAAAGATTCTTTTCTCAACGGCATCTTCCAGGTCGGCCACGCAATAAGAGATATCATCGGCAGCTTCCATTATCCAGGTTAATGGAAAGCGACTGTAGGGCGCTAATGATAATTCTTTACGTAACCGTTCAATATACGGTTCTTCAGAAAGGTAATAGCCCGGTTTCTTCATTAAATAGTCATGCGTCGTAGGCGTACTTCCGCGCCACCACGCCGGACGGGTATATTTTAAAATACCACCAACCTGGGCCCAGGTAAGATTCATACGCATCAAAGTATGCACCAGACGAATCCCCTGGGCATTACCTTCAAAATGGCACAGGTCCTGACGCACCTTACGGCGAATATCATTCAGCGACTCTTCGCCTTCGCGCAAACGTAACGCCGCCACCAGGCAGCGGTCATCGCTGAGGGGCTGACTTTCCGCGTCGGCGGGATACAGCCGCTGGCGGAACCAGTCATTAATCGCCGCTTCACCAAAATGACCAAACGGCGGATTGCCAATGTCATGCATCAGGCACGACATTTCGACAATACTCTCAAACGGTCCCGTCAGTTCATCCAGACCATACTGCTCCAGCAGTTTTAGTTCTTTCAGTCGGCTGAGGATCTCTTTAGCGATATAGCGCCCAACTTGCTGAACTTCCATCGAGTGCGTCAGGCGCGTGCGCACCGCCGCGTTACGTTCCAGCGGAAAGACCTGGGTTTTTTGTTGCAGTCGGCGAATAGCCGGAGAATTGATAATACGTCCACGATCGCTTTCGAAAATACGCAGGATCTCATGCTCCGTCTTCACGCCCTGCGGCGAACGGTAACGACGATGCCAGTTTATTTTTTTTCGGAAATCGATCTGTACCATATCCTCTCCCGCCTGAGAAATGCGCTACCCCTTAAGCGCATGATAGACTATGCCCTCAAATCTGGCTTATCGCGAGTAAATCTATGAAAATCGGCATCATTGGTGCAATGGAAGAAGAAGTTACGCTGCTGCGTGACAAAATCGAAAACCGTCAGACTCTCTCTCTCGGCGGTTGTGAAATTTACACCGGCCAACTGAACGGTACAGAGGTTGCGCTACTGAAATCAGGTATCGGTAAAGTGGCGGCGGCGCTGGGCGCTACGCTGCTGCTTGAACGCTGCAAGCCGGATGCCATCATTAACACCGGTTCCGCGGGCGGCCTGGCCTCTACGCTGAAAGTCGGCGATATCGTGGTTTCTGACGAAGCGCGCTATCACGATGCCGACGTTACCGCCTTTGGCTATGAATTTGGTCAGTTACCGGGCTGCCCGGCTGGTTTTAAAGCCGATCCTGCGCTGATTGCTGCAGCAGAATCCTGCATTGCGCAACTCAATCTGAACGCCGTTCGCGGACTTATCGTCAGCGGCGATGCCTTCATTAATGGCTCCGTGGGTCTGGCTAAAATTAAGCATAACTTCCCGCAGGCCATTGCCGTTGAGATGGAAGCGACCGCGATTGCGCACGTTTGCCATAACTTCAATGTGCCGTTTGTCGTGGTTCGCGCCATCTCTGACGTCGCCGATCAGCAGTCCCATCTCAGCTTTGACGAGTTCCTGGTTGTTGCCGCGAAACAGTCAAGCCTGATGGTTGAAACGCTGGTACAGAAACTGGCGCATGGCTAAATTACTCTCCAGGGCGCTGGTCGCCCTGCTTTTCACTCTTCCGGCGTTCCTGTACGCCGCACCGCGTGTTGTGACGCTTTCTCCAGCCAATACCGAACTCGCCTTTGCCGCCGGCATTACACCCGTAGGCGTCAGTAGCTACTCAAACTACCCGCCAGCGGCCAAAAATATCGAGGAGGTTTCCACCTGGCAAGGTATGAACCTTGAACGCATTGTGGCGCTTAAACCGGATTTAGTCGTCGCCTGGCGCGGGGGAAATGCTGAGCGGCAGGTGAATCAACTGACCGCCCTGGGAATTAAGGTCATCTGGGTGGACGCCGTTACCATCGAGCAGGTCGCCGATGCGCTCCGCCAGCTGGCAGCGTGGAGCCCAAAGCCTGAGCAGGCTAAACAGGCGGCGCAAACCATGCTTGATGACTATGCTTTACTAAAATCTCGGTATGCCAACAAACCGAAAAAACGCGTGTTTCTCCAGTTTGGCGCAAATCCTCTGTTTACCAGTGGAAAAGGCTCCATTCAGCACGAAGTTCTTGAGGTATGCGGTGGAGAAAACATCTTTGCCGGCAGTCGGGTCCCCTGGCCGCAGGTTAGCCGTGAGCAGGTCCTGGCACGAGCGCCCCAGGCTATTGTTGCAACCGGAGGGCCAGGCGAAACTCTGAAAATTGAACAATACTGGGGAAACCAGCTAAAAATACCCATTATTACACTTAATAGTGACTGGTTCGAACGCGCGAGCCCGCGTATTATCCTCGCCGCAAAACAACTCTGTAATGCGCTTTCACAGATAAATTAGCGCCTGCCCCCACCAGGTCTGTTGTGAGGATTTAAAAATGCTCGTCTATTGGCTGGATATTGTCGGTACCGCGGTATTTGCTATCTCTGGCGTCTTACTGGCCGGAAAATTGCGAATGGACCCGTTTGGCGTCCTGGTACTC
>NZ_SZWS01000032.1:43632-50400 GCF_005281245.1 Citrobacter sp. wls826 | reverse complement strand
GGGGTGGTTACCGCCGTTGGCGGCGGTACGATCCGCGATATGGCGCTGGATCATGGACCGGTATTTTGGGTTAAGGATCCCACCGATCTGGTGGTGGCAATGATCACCAGCATGCTGACAATCCTGCTGGTACGTCAGCCACGACGTTTACCGAAGTGGATCCTTCCGGTGCTGGATGCCGTTGGCCTGGCGGTGTTCGTGGGGATTGGCGTCAATAAAGCATTTCTCGCCGGGACGGGCCCCCTGGTGGCGATTTGTATGGGGGTGATTACTGGCGTCGGCGGCGGGATCATTCGCGATGTGTTAGCTCGTGAAGTCCCGATGATTCTGCGCACCGAAATCTACGCCACGGCATGTATTATCGGCGGGATCGTGCATGCGACAGCGTTTTATACTTTTAATGTATCGCTGGAAAACGCCAGTATGATGGGGATGATCGTCACCCTGCTGATTAGGCTTGCCGCCATTCGCTGGCATTTGAAATTGCCGACGTTTGCTCTGGATGATAACGGGCGTTGATGTGATGATGCAGAACATGTAGGCCGGATAAGGCGTTTACGCCGCCAACCGGCACATTGCCCGGTGGCGCTACGCTTACCGGGCCTACACCATCAGACCATCGGTATTACAGGCAGCAATCAGATGCTGAAAGAAGAACCACACCCGCAGGTGCTTTTCGCATTGGGGTTAGTCACAACGAAGCGGGAACCTTCCAGACCTTCGGTATAGTCAACCGCGCCGCCCACCAGATATTGCAGGCTCATCGGATCAACCACCAGCCCCACACCTTGTTTCTCAATGGTCATATCACCATCGTTCACCTGATCATCAAAGGTGAAACCGTACTGGAAACCGCTGCAACCACCGCCGGTGATATACACGCGTAATTTCAGATTCGGGTTATCTTCGTCAGCGATCAGGCTTTTTACTTTATTGGCTGCTGCTTCAGTAAATTGCAGTGGCAGCGCTACGTCATCACTCATATTTTGCTCCAAACGACATTGGCAATTGGGCAAATTATAACCCAATGGTTAAGGCCATTATCTAATACCCTGGTATTTCGTTCAAGTATTCTCGCCAGCGGCGGTACTCTGGCTTTTTGCCGCCTGCTCCGCTTCCTGTTTTGCCAGCGTGCGGGCAAGGATAGTCGAGTATAGCGGCTTTCCACCCATAAATTGGGCTAATAGTGTTGCGCCAAGACAGGTAATAATCATTGGCAAAATGAGCTGATAGTTATCGGTCATCTCCAGCACCAGTACAATACCGGTTAGCGGTGCACGTACCGAAGCCGCCAGCAAAGCCCCCATTCCGGCAATGGCAAAGGTTCCGGCCTCCAGATGATACTGTGGAAAAGAGGCCGCCGCGGCCATACCGAACGCGGTGCCAAGTAACGTACCCAGCGCCAGCATCGGGGCAAAAATCCCACCGGGCGCGCCGGAAGAGAAGCACAGCAGCGTGGTGATCACCCGGGTAATAAATATAAACAGCAGTAAACCGACGCTAAAATTACCCGCCGCGGCGATAGGAATCAGGTTAAACCCGCCGCCTGCCGCTTCCGGTTTAATTAATCCCAGGATCCCGCACAGGCCACCAATCGCGCCACCCATCAGCACCCATTTTTTAATTTCACCGCCGTGGAAGCGCTGGAACATATCCTGGGTACGCAACACCATCGTGTTGAACAACGGCCCGACACAGCCAAAAATAAGCCCGAGTATAAGATACAGCCACAGCGTATTTACCGGTGCATTAGACAGCTTCCCGACTTCAATAATCGGTGCTTCACCGTTGAACACACGAAACACGATGCTCGACATAATAACGCCGGTAAACACGGCTTTGATCGAGACGAGGTTATAGCGAAACTGCGGGCGCATCTCTTCAATAATGAACAGGATCCCCGCCAGAGGCGCATTAAACGCCGCCGACAAACCCGCAGCCGCACCGGTGGCCAGCAAGGTATGTCGCGCTTCGGCGCTGCGCATGCGGAAAATATCCAGCACCATGCGCCCAATGTTCCCGCCTATCTGTACGGTCGGCCCTTCTCGCCCGAGCACCATACCGGCTCCCAGCGTGCCCATGCCGCCAATAAATTTCACCGGCAGAACGCGCCACCAGCGCACAGGTCGTAGCTCTTCCAGCGCGCCTTCAATCTCAGGGATCCCCGAGCCTCCCGCTTCCGGCGCAAATTTACGAACCAGAAAATAGCCGACCATCGCCAGCAATGCAGAGAGAATAAACGCCAGCGGCCACAGCAGAATGGCATGGTCCGCAACCTGGGCCAGGGCGCCAATGCGCTGATTTTGTACCCAGGTCACCGCTTTCTCAAATGCCACGCCAACAAGCCCCGTCACGGTACCGACAACGGCGGCCATCAACAGGATCGCCAGCGGCGTTTTGTCGCGTTCCAGGAGTCGACGGATTTGATCCCTGCGGCGTAAACGCACAATTTGTTGTGCTTCAAAAGAGGGAGAGTCAGTCTTCATCAGATGATCATTAATTGGTAATACAAATACGGAATCGGCATTCTACTCGCACATTTCACGAAAATCCCCTGCAAATCGCATTGTTTCAAATGCGTAAAACTTTCATAACCTTCTCTGAATAACTAGAATAGCGGGCATTTACTTTTTCTACGAACCAGGACCCCATCCATGAGTAAGTCTGAAAATCTCTACAGCGCAGCACGCGAACTTATCCCTGGCGGCGTTAACTCCCCCGTTCGCGCCTTTACTGGCGTGGGTGGTACTCCGCTGTTTATCGAAAAAGCGGACGGCGCGTATCTGTACGATGTCGATGGTAAAGCCTATGTCGATTACGTCGGTTCCTGGGGACCGATGGTACTGGGCCATAACCACCCGGCAATTCGCAATGCGGTGATTGAAGCCGCAGAGCGCGGTTTAAGCTTCGGCGCACCGACCGAGATGGAAGTGAAAATGGCGGAGCTGGTCACTGAACTTGTGCCGACCATGGATATGGTGCGTATGGTGAACTCCGGTACGGAAGCGACGATGAGCGCAATCCGTCTGGCGCGCGGTTTCACCGGTCGCGATAAGATCATCAAATTTGAAGGCTGCTATCACGGTCATGCCGACTGCCTGCTGGTTAAAGCTGGTTCCGGCGCGTTAACGCTGGGTCAGCCAAACTCCCCGGGCGTTCCAGCCGATTTTGCGAAACACACCCTGACCTGCACCTACAACGATCTCTCTTCAGTTCGTGCGGCATTTGAACAGTATCCGCAGGAGATCGCCTGCATTATCGTTGAGCCGGTCGCAGGCAACATGAACTGCATCCCGCCGCTGCCAGAATTCCTGCCGGGCCTGCGTGCCCTGTGTGATGAGTTTGGCGCACTGTTGATCATCGATGAAGTCATGACCGGTTTCCGCGTGGCGCTAGCCGGTGCGCAGGATTATTACGGCGTCGTTCCGGATCTGACCTGCCTTGGCAAAATCATCGGTGGCGGGATGCCCGTTGGCGCATTCGGCGGTCGCCGTGATGTGATGGACGCGCTGGCGCCAACCGGTCCGGTTTATCAGGCGGGTACGCTTTCAGGTAACCCGATTGCGATGGCGGCAGGCTTTGCTTGTCTGAACGAAGTGGCCCAGCCGGGTATTCATGAAACGCTAAATGAACTGACGACGCGTCTGGCGGAAGGTCTGCTGGAAGCCGCCGCAGAAACAAATATTCCGCTGGTGGTTAACCATGTGGGCGGGATGTTCGGGATTTTCTTCACCGATGCAGAAACCGTGACCTGCTATCAGGATGTGATGGCATGCGACGTTGAACGCTTCAAGCGTTTCTTCCACATGATGCTGGATGAAGGAATTTACCTGGCGCCGTCCGCCTTCGAAGCGGGCTTTATGTCCGTCGCGCACAGTGAAGACGATATCAATAACACCATCGACGCCGCGCGCCGGGTGTTTGCGAAATTGTAAAAGAGAACATCCAGAAATAACGTAGGCCGGGTAAGGCGAAGCCGCCACCCGGCTTTTTCATTGCCGGATGGCGACGCCTAAATGGAAGAGATTAACCTCAGCGACTCTGCTTACGTAGCAGATAGATAAAGTACGGCGCGCCAATAAACGTCGACAGTAATCCTGCCGGGATCTGATACGGAAACAGCACCATCCTGCCGCACCAGTCAGCAAAGACCAGCAGCACACCTCCCGCCAGCGCCGAAATCAGCATATGCGGCATCGCGCGACGAAAACCCATCATTCGGGCAATATGCGGAGCCATCAGCCCGACAAAACTCAACGGTCCAATGGTCATGGTTGCTGTCGCCGTTAGTCCCGCAGCCAACAGCAGTAACCCCACGCGTGACGGCGTGATCGCCATACCCACCGCACGCGCCGTATCGCCGCCGAGCGGTAAAATCGTCAGCCAACGACGACACAGCGGTGTCAGTGCCAGCAGGATAACCATCACAATCCCGGTGCGCAGTACCTGTTCGCCCGTCGCGTTATAGGTTGAGCCGGAGATCCAGGTCAGCACGCCCGCCATACGCGGATCGCCGCTGGCCTGCAGCATCATCAACAACATAGTAAACGCCGTACTGAGCGCCATCCCTGCCAGCAGCATACGGTGCGGCGAAAAACCACCGCGCCCGGCGGCAATCATAATGATAAGCAAGGTGACCGCAGCCCCGAGACTCCCTGCGGGCAGCAGCCAGCCAAATGCATTTCCGGGGACCAGAAACAGCATTAACACCACGCCAAATGCCGCGCCGGAGCTAATGCCCAGAACTTCCGGGCTCGCCATTGGGTTTCCGGTCAGACGCTGAATAATACAGCCCGCTACCGCCAGCATCACCCCGGCAATCAACGCCGCCAGAATACGTGGCCAGCGCCAGGGCATCAGTTCATCCAGCATCGCGCCGCTGGCCCATGTCCAGCCGTGCGCATCGCGGCCAAACGACAGCGCCACCACCAGAGTCAGCAGCAAAACCACCCCGCCCGCCAGCGCAAACATCAGTACATTCTGACGCTCCGCGGCGATACGGTTGCTGGCATTCATATCCGGTGCGCTCATACTTCTAAGGCGCGGCAACAACCACAGCAGCAATGGCGCACCAATCAGCGCCGTCACCGAACCGGTGGAGACCTCCATCCATACGCGGGTCAGCCACAGAATGATTTGGTCAGAGAGCCAGAGGATCAACGCACCAATCAGCGGGGCCAGCATCAGACGCGCCAACAGACGCCGCGCGCCGAGCATTTTCGCCAGCAGCGGTGCAAAGAGGCCAATAAAGCCGATAATCCCAACCGCGTTAACCAGCAAGGCGCTGATGACAATCGCCAGCGATAAGGCCGCCAGGCGCGCCAGCGACAACGCCAGACCGAGGTTACGCGCCACGCCGTCATCCAGTCCCATCAGCGTCATTGGACGCAACAGCAGCAGAGTCAGCATCACGCCGCCCAGCAGTTGCGGCCACAGTCGCTGTACGCCGCTCCAGTCGGTTTGGGTTAGCGTGCCACTACTCCATAAAAACATGCTTTGCAGTTGATCGTGATGGAAGATAACCATCAACTGGTTAATCGCCCCGCAGTACAGGCTGACCACCAGTCCGGCAAGGATTAACGTCACCGGAGAAAGACGTTTGCCCCAGGCGACGCCAAACACCAGCGCCCCAACGACACAAGCACCTGCCAGCGCAGCAAATTGCGTGGTGAGCGCACCGGGAATAGCCCACAGCGTCGTGACGGTAATGCCCAACTGCGCACCGGTCGCAACACCTAGCGTGGTTGGCTCCGCCAGTGGGTTACGCAGCACCTGCTGAAACAATACGCCGACCAGTCCCAGCCCGGCACCGACCAACAGCGAAATCGCCAGCCTCGGCAGCAGGCTGTAGTGGAAAACCATCTGTTTAATGGCATCGATATCCGGTGACCAGATAGCCTGTTGCCACTGGTTGCGCGGTAGCGCAACGGAGAAGTTAACCCATGTGAGCCAACAGGCGGCAACAAACAGAACCGTCAGCAGGAGAATGGGGAACAGCGCGATACGTTTACTCACGCTTTGCCTCCCAGCGCATTATCCAGAATGCGGGCAAAATGCATGGCTGATAGCGTTGCGCCATAGAACCAGACGGCCGGCACGCGCTGAAAACGTCCGCTGCGAACAAAGGGCATCGCCTGCCACAACGGCGTAGACATCAGTGCAGCCATCTCTTTATCGTTGCCGTGATCAAAGCACAATACATCGACATCCTGAAAAGCAGCCAGACGGTCAATACTCACGGCAGTGCTGCCCCAAAAGTTTGTCTCTCCCTGCCAGGCGTTGGGGATCCCATATTCGTCCAGCACGTCCTGAAACAGGCTGTTTGGGCCAAACACCAGCATATGCCGCGAATCAAGCAGAGAGGTGAGAAGCACAGGGCGCGCGCCGCGTTGAATGAAGCGCGGCTTCAGGCTGGCAATAAAACGATCGTACTCAGTCAGATGGCGTTCAGCAGAGTCCTGCAGATTGAACAATTGCGCCATTTCCTGCAGCGATTGTCGCGCAACGACCAGAGGTTTTTTACCGTCGCTGAAGTTAAATCCCCGACCAGGTGCAATACGCGCCAGCTTTTCCGGGGAAGGACCATAGCCTGCCGACCAGAGCAGAAACGAGGGTTTCATTTCGGTCAGCAGTTCGAGATTGGGTTCCGTGCGTAGCCCGACATCAATCACCGAGTCCGGTAGAGGTGGCTCACTGACCCACAGCTTGTAGTTAGGGATATCCGCAATGCCATACGGCGTAATACCCAGCGCCAGCAACAGCTCTACC
>NZ_SZWS01000032.1:42679-43588 GCF_005281245.1 Citrobacter sp. wls826 | reverse complement strand
GCCATTCCAGCGCCACAATACGCTGCGGATCAATCGCCGCGGCGGACGCCGTATTCATCCGCCACAGCAGCGGCGAGAGCGCCATCGCCGTAAGCAGACGCCGACGGGTAATATGATGTAATTCAATCATTAATAGACAAAACTCACGGGTGCGGCACCGGCCGGATGCGGCAAAATGCCCATCGGGATACCGTAAATCTGTTCCAGAGTTTCACTGCGCATCAGTTCAGCAGGCGTTCCTTGCGCAATCATTTCACCACCGCGCAGCGCAACTAAGTAATCGCAGTAGCGGGCCGCCATGTTGATGTCATGCAGCACCGCAATCACCGTTAGCCCACGCTGCTGGCTTAAGCGATGCACCAGCGCCAGCACGTCAACCTGATGAGCGATATCCAGCGCGGAAGTCGGCTCATCAAGCAGCAGACAGCGGCTGTCCTGCGCCACCAGCATGGCAATCCACGCACGCTGGCGTTCTCCGCCGGACAGGCTATCCACCAGGCGGTGCGCCAGCGGTTTTAAGCCGACCAACGAAATAGCTTCTTCTACTTTCTCTCTGTCGGCAACGCCAAAACGTCCCAGCGCCCCGTGCCACGGATAGCGGCCAATCGCCACCAGTTCACGCACCGTCATCCCTTCGGCCTGAGGCAACTGCTGCGGCAGATAGGCGACCTTGCGGGCAAACGCTTTACTGCTCCAGTTCTCCAGCGGCTGTTCGTCGAGCAGGATTTCACCTTCCGACGGCGGCTGATGACGTCCCAGCATTTTCAATAACGTCGATTTTCCGGACCCGTTGTGGCCGATAAGGCCGGTTACTTTCCCCACCGGAAAAGTTAATGAGAGAGGATGCAAAAGCGTGCGGCCAGGCACACGAAAGGAGACATTACGCAACGCGAAAGTGGTGTCGGGATG
>NZ_SZWS01000032.1:34845-42595 GCF_005281245.1 Citrobacter sp. wls826 | reverse complement strand
GCACGCAAAGCGTGCCCAAAAAGAAATTAGAAACGGAAGGTTGCGGTTGCAACGACCTGACGTTCTGCGCCCCAGAAGCAGCCATAGGTATTGAAGCAGCTGGCGACGTACTCACGGTCAAACAGGTTGTTCACATGCAGCGCCACGTTGGAACCCGCCATGCCGACGCGCGCCAGATCGTAACGTACTAACGCATCCACCAGCGTATAGCTTCCCACTTTGAAGGAGTTTGCCGGATCGCCATAGCTGGAGCCAGTATAACGAACACCCGTACCCAACGTCAGCCCGGAAAGCGCGCCGTCATAAAGGGTGTAATCCCCCCACAGTGATGCCATATGTTTTGGCACCTGAGCAGGCGTGTTACCTTTGTAGTTGGTGTCAGTGGTGTATTCCGCATCGGTATAGGTATAAGAACCGACCACGTTAACGCTGGCTGACAGCGCCGCTTTCGCTTCAATTTCCACACCACGTGAGCGAATTTCACCGCCTTCAACTGACCAGAATGATCCGTTCGGGTCGGCCATCAGGTTGTTGGTTTTGGTCAACTGGTAAACAGCACCGGTGATCACGATCGGACGATCGCTCGGCACATACTTCACGCCCGCTTCGTACTGCTTACCTTTAGATGGAGTAAAGATATTACCGCTTTCCCCGACCTGAGAACTAGGTTCAAACGATTCGCTGTAGCTGAAATACGGAGTCACACCGTTGTCGAACAGGTAGTTAACACCGCCACGCCAGGTGAACTGTCTGTCATCACGGGAATCCAGCACGCCAGAAACACGGTTCAGTGAGTCCTGCTTAGCCCAGTCGTAACGACCACCCAGAGTGACCAGCACCTTATCCCACTGCATCTGATCCTGAGCGTACAGGCCCGTTTGTTCCTGTTTATTCAGAACACGGTAGGGAGCACCCGGTCCAGTATGTGCCCCAAAATCAAAGTCGCTGCGATCAAGGTTATAAATATCTGAAGGCGCTACCGAACCAGCCCAACCAAACCAGGAGTTGATATCGTTACGCATCCGCATATAGTCAACGCCGGTCAGCAATGTGTGATCCAGGGAACCTGTGGCGAATTTGCTCTGCAACTGGGTATCAACAGCGAAGTTCTGCAATTTTTCATTATCGTCAACATACTGACGAGTCAGCGTGTGAGCCCACTCGGACTGAGGAACGCTGGCGCAAGGACTGTTAACCGGATCCTTTGTATAGAGCGGATCAGAGCACATACCGTAGCCATACACGCTGTTCTGCGAAACCTTGTTTTGCGCGTAACGCAGGTTCTGACGCACGGTAAAGGTGTCGTTAAATTCGTGGTCGAAGCTGTAGCCCACCATCTTCTCGTTACGAGAGTAGGTATTGTTGTTCGCACCTTCGTTGAAATCGGTAGGCAGACGCTTGCCGTTCGGCAGCTCAGTCACCGTCCCCTCTTTCGGCAACCAGCCGTAATAGCCAGTTTCCGGCTCGTTCTGGAAGTAGGAGAGGAAGGTGAAGTTCGTTTTATCATCCGGACGCCATGTGAAAGATGGCGCGATGGCGTAGCGTTGTTCTTCCGCGCCCTGCTGCTGCGCATTCGCGGAACGCGCCAGGCCGGTCAGGCGGTATGAGTACACACCATCGTCATCCAGCGCATCGCTGAAGTCAAAACCGGTCTGGAACAGGCTGTCAGTGCCCATCTTGAACTGAATTTCTTTTAATGGCTCTGTGGTCGGGCGTTTGCTGACCATGTTCAACAAGCCGCCAGGGTTACTCTTTCCGTAAAGAACGGAAACCGGACCGCGCATCACTTCAGCGCGTTCCAGCATATACGGGTCGATTACCGCATCGTTGTAGAAGTTACCCTGCATCTTCAGGCCATTCAGATAGTTATTCTGACTTTGGCCGTCGGCGGCAAATCCGCGAATAATCAGGTAGTCATAGGTGTTAGACGCGCCGCGGGTACCTACGGCTACGCCAGGCGTGTAGCTGAGCGCCTCTTTAACTGATTTCGGCTGATGCAACGCCATCTCTTCGGCGGTGACCACTGAAATAGACTGAGGAACTTTTTGAATCGGGGTGTCGGTTTTGGTCGCCGTAGCAGACTGTCGTGCGGCGATGGTTGCCGCTGGCCCCCATGCGCTTTCTTGTGCGGCAGGTGCAGCAGTTACGGTGATGGTTTCTTCTTTCGGGTCAACCGCCGCCTGTGCATAGACAGACATGCCGCTAACCGCTGTGGCTACCACTACTGCGATTTTACGCAGCGATGAACTTGGCTGAGCAGTTTTAAGACGCGCCATTGGTATTTCTCTGATGAAAGTGAATGATAACGTAAACGAGAATTATTATTATAACGGCAGCATAATATTCGAAACTCTGGCGAGATAGCAAGCAATACGCGTCCCTACTAAAACTGAGGGGTTAAGAAATAACCAGATGAAAAGAAAGGGTTAATAAATTAGGCTGGAATGTTATTCGGCCCTGAGAATGGACCAAAGAAGAAAAACCCGCCGAAGCGGGTTTTGAGCAATATCAGTTACTGCCGAACATATCCTTTATCCAGCCAGCGACACCGTCGCTATCTTTCTTCTCCTGCTGCGCCGGTTGTTGCTGCTGCTGTTGAGGCTGCTGCTGCGGCGTTGACTGATCGAACGGATTCCCGGTCGGCTGTTGCATCATTTCACCTTGCTGACACAGCGAATCAGGATCGGTAGTCCATACCGGAAGCGTACGCATCCCCCCGCTACAAACGAAGTTACCGTCGTAGTCCACGCCCATATCCACCACATCTTCCGGCGGCGTCAGCACCAACGGTGTTGGCGTCTGGTTGGCAAGATAACGCTGATAAATCGACATCGCACCGCTGGCACCGTACAGCTTGGTTGGCTGGTTGTTATCACGGCCCACCCAGGTGATGGTTACCTGGCTGCCGTCGATCCCGGCAAACCAGGTATCCACGTTGTTGTTAGTGGTCCCGGTTTTCCCTGCCAGATGAAGCCCAGGATATTTCGCGCCAAGCTGACGCCCCGTACCACGCTGAACCACCTGCTGCATGGTCCACAGCGTCATATACGCCGCCTGCGCCGGAACGGCACGCTCGGCCTGCGGGAAGCTCTGATACAGCACCGTACCATCTTCGGCAATCACCGAACGCAGCGCCGACAGCGGCGCACGGTTCCCGCCGCTGGCGATAGTCTGGAACGCCTGCGCCACTTCGATCGGCGTCAGGTTCAACGCCCCCAGCAGCATGGCTGGAACCGGGTTAAGCTGATCTTTCGGCGCGCCCAGCTTCAGCCAGGTATCGGTGACGGCAGGCAGGCCCAGCGCCATCCCCAGATTTACCGTTGGCACGTTCATTGAGCGCGTTAACGCATCCACCAGCATCACTTTTCCGCTTTCGCTATAGCGACGGTCATCGTTCTGCGGCGACCACACCTGCCCGTTAGGCTGACGCAGCGCAATCGGGGCATCGGCAATCCAGGTATTCAGACGATACAGCTTCGGCTGGCTGAGCGCGGTCAGATAGGTCGCTGGTTTAGCCAAAGAACCAATCGAACGACGTGCCTGCATCGCACGGTTATAACCAGCGAACTGCGGTTCTGCCCCCCCGACCATGGCACGCACTTCGCCGCTGAAGCGGTCGACCACCACAATCGCGGTTTCCAGATCGCTCAGCTTACGTTGTTTCTTCAGCACCGGAATACCTTCCACCGCCGCTTTTTCTGCAGCATCCTGCGCCACGGAATCAAAGGTGGTGAAAATCTTCACGCCGGAGAGATCTTTAACTTTATCGCCCAGCTTAGCCTGTAGCTCCTGGCGCACCATCTGCATAAAGGCGGGCTGCGGTGAGATCACCCCACCACGCGGCTGTACGCCTAACGGACGCGCGCTCAGCATGTCATACAGATCCTGGTCGATAATCTGCTGCTGTTGTAGTAAACGCAGCACCAGGTTACGACGCTCCAGTGCCAGCTTCGGGTTACGCCACGGGTTATAGATTGACGCTCCTTTAACCATCCCTACCAGCAGCGCCTGCTGGTCGAGGCTCAGCTCTTCCACCGGACGGCCAAAGTAGTAAAGGCTCGCCAGCGGGAAGCCGCGGATCTCATTGTCACCGCTTTGACCGAGATAGACTTCGTTCATGTACAGCTCAAGAATGCGGTCTTTGCTGTAACGCGCATCCATGATCAGCGCCATATAGGCTTCGTTGGCTTTACGCCAATAGGAACGTTCGCTGGACAGGAACAGGTTTTTCACCAGTTGCTGGGTCAGCGTACTGGCCCCTTGTACCGTGCGCCCCGCCGTCAGGTTCGCCAGCACCGCACGGCCAATGGAATAGAGGCTGATACCGTCATGCTCATAGAAGTGACGATCTTCGGTCGCTAGCAGCGTGTCCACCAGCAGATCCGGGAATCCACTGCGCGGGACAAACAGGCGCTGCTCACCGTTAGGCGAAGAGAGCATGGTAATCAGCCGCGGATCGAGACGGAAGAAACCGAACTGGCGGTTGTTATCCATATTCTCGATGGTATCCAGATGGTCGCCATCAAAGGTCAGACGCGCGCGCACCTGCCCTTCTTTACTGTCCGGAAAATCAAACGGACGACGGATCATCTCGATGCTTTTCGCCTGCACGGTGAATTCGCCAGGGCGCGTCATCTTCGTCACCTGACGATACTGCGTAGCCTCCAGCAGTTTCACCATCTCGTTCTTGCCGATCGGCATTTCTGGCTCAAGGTTAACCATACGGCCATATACTGCCGCAGGAAGCTGCCAGACTTTACCATCTATACGGCTGCGAATTTTTTGGTCCAGATAAACGCCGTAAATGGCGATCAGCACCAAAAAAACAATCGACAGTTTTACCAGCAGCCAGAACCAGCCGCGTTTACCACGAGGCTTACGCCCTTTGCCTTTACCCTTACGCGGCATCGGTTCTTCATCCTCATAGTCATCATCATCATAATCGTCGTCATACTCTTCATCTCTGAGTTGACGACGGCTCACCTTTTGTTTCACCGGACGCGAGGGTTTCCCTTTACGTCCAATTGGCTCGCGGTCATTCCCCGCCATGCTTTTTCTCCGCAACATTCAGGCGCAAGGGCCCGATTTTCTGTTCTTCCGTCAGTTAACAGAAGAAGAAATCTCTCAATTTACTGCCGTGTTTATACCGGATGACGGCTTCGCTTTATCCGGCCTACAGTTTCATTACGAATACTTCTTTGTTCGCCGCGTTGGCGCGGTATTCGCCGGATCGTCCGGCCAGACATGTTTGGGATAGCGCCCTTTCATCTCTTTTTGCACCTCACGGTACGATCCCTGCCAGAACGCGCTCAAATCGCTCGTTACCTGCAACGGTCGTTGGGCCGGAGACAGCAGTTCCAGCACCAGCGGCACGCGCCCCTCGGCGATGGTTGGGGTCTTCGCTTCACCAAACATTTCCTGCATCCGAACCGCCAATACCGGAGGGTTATCCTCATGATAGCGAATGGCAATCCGGCTTCCCGTCGGCACAGTGTAATGCGCTGGCAGTTCACTATCCAGACGTTGCAGCATTGACCAATCCAGCAAACCGCGCAACGCCTGACCCACATTTAGCGCTTTTAACGCACGTAACGAGTGCACACCGCTCATGTGCGGCAGCAGCCAGCTCTCCAGCGTCGCCAGCAGAGAATCCTCATCTACCGCAGGCCAGTTATAGTCTGGCAACCAGTTTGCCGCACATTGCAGACGCAGGCGAAACTGCTCAGCTTCCGGCGTCCAGTTGAGCACACTTAGCCCTTTATCGCGAATGCCGTTCAACATCGCCAGATGCAACTCCTCTTCCGAGGGTTTGGCCAGCGCCTGTACTTTTACCGTTAGCTGGCCAATGCGCGACCGACGCAATGCTTTTAACGTTCCCTGAGTTTCATCCCATTCGATGGTGTCAGATTGTTGTAGCAGTTCAGGGCATGCCTGTATCAGTACCTCAATATCCAGCGGCAGAGCCAGCAGAATACGCGCATCCGGCGAAGCGCTGCCCTGCAGTAACAGCGGCGCAATCAGCCATTCATGGCGTCCGGAGGCGTCATCGGCATCCAGCATTGCCCCCATGCCATTCGCCAGTTGATAGCGCCCTTCCTGCCCGCGCCGACGCGCGATCCGATCGGCAAACGCCTGCGCCAGTAATGAGGGGAGCAGCGCACTGTCCGGCTGTCCGCTGCGAACGTTAAGCCGTTTCAGTAATTGTTGGCTGCGCTGCTGCCAGGCGGGCTGATTTCGTGAAAACGCTACAGCCAGATCGGTACTGCCACCGCGCGGCGGCTCTTCCAGAATCGCAGCCAGTTTTACCGCCGTTGCCGCTTCATTGTCATTGTTGGCGCTAACCAACATAGCCGCTAAACGGGGGTCGTTACCCAACGTCGCCATTTTCTGCCCCGTGGCGCTGAGCCTGTCACCCTCAAGCGCCCCCAGCATCTGCAGCAGCCGTTTTGCCGCCTGCAGGTTGATGGCGGGCGGGGTATCCAGCCAGTTCAGTTGCTCAGGGTCGGTGCATCCCCATTGCAGCAACTCCATCAGCAGTCCGGACAGGTCGCTCTGTAAAATCTCCGGTTCTCCCTGTGCCGCCGCTCTTTCCGCCTGCTCTTTGGCAAGCAAATGGAGGCAGATACCGGGTTCCAGACGGCCCGCGCGTCCCGCTCGCTGGGTCATCGAGGCCTGGCTTATGCGTTGGGTAATCAGTCGCGTTAAACCGGTACGCGCATCATAGCGCGCCACGCGCTCCTGGGCGCAGTCCACCACCAGCCGGATGCCTTCGATCGTTAAGCTGGTTTCGGCAATATTGGTCGCCAGCACCACTTTGCGCTTGCCTTGCGGCGCGGGCAAAATCGCCTGACGCTGTTCGGCAAGCGTCAGCGCGCCGTACAGTGGGCACAACAACACATCGCTGCCCACACGCGTTGCCAGTTGCTCCTGCACGCGCTGGATTTCCCCTACACCCGGTAAAAACAGCAGCAGCGACCCGCTTTCATGGCGCAGGAGTTCTGCCGTCGCTATCGCTACCGCTTCAGCAAAACGCAGATGCGCCGCCAACGGCTGATATCGTCGATCAACGGGAAAAGCGCGGCCTTCAGAAACGATCGTCGGCGCATCAGGCAACATCTGCTGCAAACGCCCGTTGTCCAAAGTGGCAGACATGATCAACAGTTTCAGATCGTCACGCAGCCCTTGCTGCACATCCAGCAACAGCGCCAGCGCCAGGTCGGCCTGCAAACTCCGCTCGTGAAATTCGTCGAGGATGATCAGCCCAACGCCCGTCAATTCGGGGTCGCGCTGGATCATGCGCGTCAGAACCCCCTCCGTCACCACCTCAAGGCGGGTCTGCGGCCCTACGCAGCTTTGCGCACGCATGCGATACCCCACGGTCTCGCCAGGCTTTTCATTCAGCAATTCCGCCAACCGCTGCGCCACATTGCGTGCTGCCAGACGCCGCGGCTCCAGCAAAATAATCCGTCCCTTGATACCGCGATGTTCAAGGAGTCGCAACGGCAGCCAGGTTGATTTCCCGGCACCGGTCGGCGCCGTCAGCAAAACCTGCGACGAGGCATCAAGGGCGGTAAGTAGTTCAGGCACTACGGCGGCAACGGGCAACGACGTCACAAATGACTCCAGAGGGTTAACATTCTTCGCGCTGCATTGTAGCATCGCGTTAATTCATAACCGAGTATCCATCATGTCTGAGCCAAAAAGGCTGTTCTTTGCGATTGAATTGCCTGGCGAGGTTCGGGAGCAGTTA
>NZ_SZWS01000032.1:20198-34779 GCF_005281245.1 Citrobacter sp. wls826 | reverse complement strand
TGAAGCGGGTCGTCCCGTCGCCGCCGATAATCTGCATCTGACGCTCGCCTTTTTGGGCGACGTCAGCGCTGAGAAGCAGCATGCGTTAATGCAGCTTGCAGGGCGTATTCGCCAGCCGGGTTTTACGCTCAAACTCGACGATGCCGGGCAATGGCTGCGCTCGCGAGTCGTGTGGTTGGGAATGCGTCAGCCGCCGCGCGGGCTGCTGCAGTTGGCGAACATGTTGCGGGCACAAGCCGCACGCAGTGGGTGCCACCAGAGCCCGCAGCCGTTTCACCCGCATATCACGCTGCTGCGTGACGCCGGTCACGCGGTATCTATCCCTCCGCCAGGGTTTGGCTGGTCGTTTCCGGTAACAGAGTTTGGGCTTTATTCCTCCTCATTCATGCGAGGACGCACGCGTTACACGCAGTTGCAACGCTGGACGCTGACTGAATAATCAAAGGAACTGTTCATGCAATTTTCTCCACCTTTACAACCAGCAACGCTCATTCAGCGCTATAAGCGTTTTTTAGCGGATGTGATCACACCGGATGGCACAACGTTAACGCTACACTGCCCCAATACGGGAGCCATGACCGGCTGCGCAACGCCGGGAGATACTGTCTGGTATTCGACATCAGAAAATACCAAACGAAAATATCCACATACCTGGGAATTAACGCAAACCCAATCCGGTGCACTTATTTGTGTTAACACGCTGTGGGCCAATAGATTAACGAAAGAGGCTATTCAGCGTTCGTTAATTTCGGAAGTTTCAGACTACAGCACCTTGAAAAGTGAAGTAAAATACGGCGCCGAAGGGAGCCGCATCGACTTTTTGTTACAGGCGGATTCCCGACCTGACTGCTATATTGAAGTGAAATCAGTCACGTTGGCGGAAAAAGATCAGGGTTATTTTCCCGATGCCATCACTGAACGAGGTCAGAAACATCTTCGGGAATTGATGAGCGTAGCGGCCGAAGGCAAGCGCGCGGTGATATTTTTCGCGGTGTTGCATTCAGCCATTACACGGTTTTCACCCGCGCGCCATATCGATGCAAAATATGCGCAATTATTAGTTGAAGCACAGCTTAAGGGGGTAGAAATTCTGGTTTATAAAGCGGAACTTTCTGCCCATGGTATGACTCTTAAAGAGCCGTTGCCCATTACCTTGTAATGGTGTAAATATTCGGTTAATTAGTATTCTGGGCGCGTGGGCAAATACGCTTTTCCTCACAGGGTTGTCAAGTGTTACGTTTAGATAATTGCTATCCGGAAAAGCATCTGCTATTTATAGCGACCTGATTTTTCCCCCGAACATGGGGATCGATAGTGCGTGTTAAGGAGAAGCAACATGCAAGAAGGGCAAAACCGTAAAACATCGTCCCTGAGTATTCTCGCCATCGCTGGGGTGGAGCCGTACCAGGAGAAACCGGGCGAAGAGTATATGAACGAAGCCCAGCTGTCGCACTTCAGGCGTATTCTTGAGGCATGGCGTAATCAACTTAGGGATGAAGTTGATCGCACCGTATCTCATATGCAAGACGAAGCGGCTAACTTCCCTGATCCGGTGGACCGCGCCGCACAGGAAGAAGAATTCAGCCTTGAGCTGCGTAACCGTGATCGTGAGCGCAAACTGATCAAAAAGATCGAGAAGACGCTGAAGAAAGTAGAAGACGAAGATTTCGGCTACTGCGAATCATGCGGCGTAGAAATTGGTATTCGCCGTCTGGAAGCGCGTCCGACAGCCGATCTGTGCATCGACTGTAAAACGCTGGCAGAAATCCGCGAAAAACAAATGGCAGGTTAATTCCGGTCATTTTTACCACGTTTACTACAGGCGGGAGCTTCTCCCGCCTTATTATTTGTTAGCCCGCAAAATGAGCGATTCACATTATATTGGCCGCTTCGCCCCTTCCCCCTCTGGCGAACTCCATTTTGGTTCACTGATTGCCGCCCTCGGGAGTTACCTGCAGGCCCGTGCTCGTCGCGGAATCTGGCGGGTACGCATTGAAGATATTGACCCCCCTCGTGAAGTTCCCGGTGCTGCAGACACGATTCTGCGTCAGCTGGAACATTACGGGCTGCACTGGGATGGCGATATTTTATGGCAATCCCAGCGTCATGACGCCTACCGCGAGGCGCTGGCCTGGCTGCATCAGCAGGATCTGAGTTATTACTGCACCTGTACGCGCGCGCGTATTCAAAGCGTCGGCGGTATTTACGACGGTCATTGCCGTGAACTACGCCACGGGCCTGAACAGGCGGCGGTCCGCATTAAGCAACGCCATCCGGTGATGCAGTTTACGGACCAACTGCGCGGTGTGATTCAGGCTGATCCGCGGCTTGCAAAGGAAGATTTTATTATTCACCGTCGCGACGGGCTTTTTGCCTATAACCTCGCGGTGGTGGTAGACGACCACTTCCAGGGCGTGACGGAAATTGTGCGCGGTGCCGATCTTATCGAACCGACGGTACGGCAAATTTCGTTGTATCAACAGTTCGGCTGGCAAGCGCCGGACTATATTCATCTGCCGCTGGCGCTCAACGAACAAGGCGCTAAACTTTCAAAACAAAATCATGCACCTGCACTGCCGCAAGGCGATCCACGCCCGGTGATTGTTGCTGCGCTGCGCTTTCTCGGCCAGCACTCCGATATCCCGTGGCAGGAGATGCGCGTGGATCAGATTCTCACGTTTGCCATTGAAAACTGGAGTCTGACAGCGGTGCCAGAATCGGCGATCGTAAATCCGCCATTCTCAAATGCATCATGCTGAGCTATGATTAGCCGCTATTTTTACACAGCAACACTTGTTCTGATTGAAGTTTGACACTACCGAGGTGCACTATTTTTACCCGAGTCGCTAATTTTTGCCGCAAGGTGCTAAGCCGCGAGGAGCGCGAGGCCGAGCTCGCCGTCGCCCGTCCACATATGACGGTAATCCCGCGTGAGCAGCACTCTATCTCCCGCAAAGATATCAGTGAAAATGCCCTGAAGGTAATGTACAGGCTCAATAAGGCCGGATACGAGGCATGGCTGGTTGGCGGAGGCGTACGCGATCTTTTGCTGGGCAAAAAGCCGAAAGATTTTGATGTCACGACTAACGCCACGCCAGATCAGGTGCGAAAACTGTTTCGTAACTGTCGTCTGGTTGGTCGCCGTTTCCGTCTGGCCCATGTCATGTTTGGCCCGGAAATTATCGAAGTGGCAACTTTCCGTGGTCATCATGAAGGCAGCGAGTCCGATCGCACAACCTCACAGCGCGGACAAAACGGTATGCTGCTGCGCGACAACATCTTCGGCTCCATCGAAGAAGATGCCCAGCGTCGCGACTTCACGATTAACAGCCTGTATTACAGCGTGGCCGATTTCACCGTGCGTGATTACGTTGGTGGCATGCAGGATCTCGAAGAGGGCATCGTTCGCCTGATCGGTAATCCGGAAACGCGCTACCGCGAAGACCCTGTACGTATGCTGCGGGCCGTGCGCTTTGCCGCCAAGCTCGACATGCGTATCAGCCCGGAAACCGCTGAGCCAATCCCGCGTCTGGCAACACTGCTTAACGATATTCCCCCCGCACGCCTGTTTGAAGAAGCACTCAAACTGTTACAGGCGGGCTATGGGTATGAAACCTATAAAAAACTGCGTGAGTACAGCCTGTTCCAGCCGCTGTTCCCCACCATTACGCGCTATTTCACCGAAGACGGTGACAGCCCAATGGAACGCATCATCGCTCAGGTGCTGAAGAATACCGATAACCGCATCCACAATGATATGCGCGTTAACCCGGCGTTCTTGTTCGCCGCCATGTTCTGGTATCCGTTACTGGAAGCTGCGCAGAAAATTGCCCAGGAAAGCGGTCTGGCTTATTACGATGCCTTCGCACTGGCGATGAACGACGTACTGGATGAAGCCTGCCGCTCGCTGGCGATCCCGAAACGTCTGACCTCGCTGACCCGTGATATCTGGCAGTTGCAGCTACGCATGTCTCGTCGCCAGGGCAAACGCGCCTGGAAGCTGATGGAGCATCCGAAGTTCCGCGCCGCTTACGATCTGCTGGCCCTGCGTGCCGAAGTGGAAAACAACGCTGAACTGCAGCGTCTGGCGCAGTGGTGGGGAGAATTCCAGGTTTCAGCGCCGCCGGAACAAAAAGGCATGCTCAACGAACTCGACGAAGAACCAGAACGCCGTCGTCATCGTCGCCCGCGTAAACGCGCCCCGCGCCGTGAAGGTTCCGCGTGACCATCGCCTATATCGCTCTCGGCAGTAATCTAGCCTCTCCTCTGGAGCAGGTTAATGCTGCCGTAAAAGCGATTGGCGACATTCCCGACAGCCGTATCGTCGCTGTTTCCTCCTTTTACCGCACACCGCCATTAGGCCCGCAGGATCAGCCAGATTACCTGAACGCTGCCGTGGCGCTGGAAACCACTCTCGCTCCCGAAGAATTGCTTAATCATACCCAACGCATTGAGCTGCAACAGGGACGCGTACGTAAAGCCGAACGCTGGGGGCCGCGCACTCTGGACCTCGATATTATGCTGTTTGGCGATGAAGTGATTAACACCGAACGTCTGACCGTGCCGCACTACGACATGAAAAACCGTGGTTTTATGCTGTGGCCGCTCGCTGAAATCGCACCTGAGCTTATCTTCCCGGAGGGTATCAGCCTGCATCAGCTCCTCACCCATCTTGGTGCCGCAAAACCTGCACACTGGTAAAGTATCCTCTCCCCTTCAGCGTTTACTACTTTAGTGCCAAACGGTTGCTTAAAACAATTGCCCCCCTGAATGTGACTGTTAGAATGCCGATAAATATGACTTTCATCATCAGGAAATGTTATGAAACCCACCACCATTTCACTGCTGCAGAAATGCAAGCAAGAGAAAAAACGCTTCGCGACCATTACCGCCTACGACTACAGCTTCGCTAAGTTATTTGCCGACGAAGGCATTAATGTGATGCTGGTTGGCGACTCGCTGGGCATGACGATTCAGGGGCATGACTCCACCCTACCGGTCACCGTTGAAGATATTGCTTACCACACTCGTGCCGTACGTCGTGGCGCTCCCAACTGTCTGCTGCTCTCCGACCTGCCATTTATGGCTTACGCCACGCCGGAACAAGCATTTGAAAACGCCGCGGTGGTGATGCGGGCGGGCGCTAATATGGTCAAAATTGAAGGCGGCGCCTGGCTGGTGGATACGGTAAAAATGCTCACCGAACGCGCCGTACCGGTTTGCGGTCATCTGGGATTAACACCGCAGTCGGTGAATATTTTCGGCGGCTATAAAATTCAGGGCCGCGGCGACGCCGGGCAGGTATTGCTGGATGACGCGCTAGCCTTAGAAGCCGCTGGCGCTCAGTTGCTGGTGCTGGAGTGCGTGCCGGTTGAGCTGGCGAAGCGCGTCACCGAAGCGCTGTCGATTCCGGTTATCGGTATCGGCGCAGGTAACGTCACCGATGGACAAATCCTCGTCATGCACGATGCCTTTGGTATTACCGGTGGCCACATCCCGAAATTTGCGAAGAATTTCCTCAATGAAGCAGGCGACATGCGCGCCGCAGTGCGGCAGTATATGGCTGAAGTGGAGTCCGGCGTTTATCCGGGCGAAGAACACAGTTTCCACTAATTTTTCAGGCCATATATCGGCCTGAAAAGCGTAGCGCCATCAGGCGGTTCGCTGCATGTTGCCGGATGGCGGCGTAAACGCCTTATCCGGCCTACGGTTCCTCAGGCAACTCAAGGAGTCTTGTCGTGTTAATCATTGAAACCCTGCCGCTGCTGCGCCAGCATATTCGTCGTCTGCGTCAGGAAGGCAAACGCGTCGCTCTGGTTCCCACCATGGGCAACCTGCACGACGGCCATATGAAGCTGGTCGATGAGGCAAAAGCGCGGGCTGATGTGGTGATCGTCAGCATTTTCGTCAATCCGATGCAGTTTGACCGACCGGACGATCTGGTGCGCTATCCACGCACGCTGCAGGAAGATTGTGAAAAGCTGAACAAGCGTAAAGTCGATTACGTTTTTGCGCCAGCCGTTGAGGAAATCTACCCGCAGGGTCTGGAAGGCCAGACGTTCGTTGAAGTTCCCGGTCTCTCCACCATGCTGGAAGGCGCCAGCCGTCCAGGCCATTTCCGTGGCGTTTCCACTATCGTCAGCAAGCTGTTTAACCTGATCCAGCCAGATATCGCCTGCTTTGGCGAGAAAGATTTCCAGCAGCTCGCATTGATCCGCAAAATGGTGGCGGATCTGGGTTATGACATTGAGATCGTTGGCGTGCCGATTATTCGCGCCAAAGACGGTCTGGCGCTTAGCTCACGTAACGGTTATCTGACCGCAGAGCAGCGAAAAATTGCGCCGGGTCTGCACAAAGTGATGAACGGCATCGCTGAAAAGCTGCTTGCCGGCCATCGTGACCAGGAAGAGATTATTGCCATTGCCGAGCAGGAACTGAATGAAAAAGGCTTCCGTGCCGACGATATTCAGATTCGTGATGCCGACACGCTGCTGGAGCTGACGGAAACCAGTAAACGCGCGGTGATTCTGGCCGCCGCCTGGCTGGGTCAGGCACGTCTGATCGATAATCAAAGCGTTACATTAGCCCAGTAGACAGGGGTTAAAAATCAGGCAATACTGCCTGAGAATTTCTCAAAGCAGGCCAGTAGTGCCTGCTTAGCCAAGGTAAACGACAGGGTATAGAAGTTATGATTCGCACCATGCTGCAAGGCAAGCTCCACCGCGTAAAAGTCACGCAGGCGGACCTGCACTACGAAGGCTCCTGCGCCATCGACCAGGATTTCCTCGATGCCTCTGGTATTCTGGAAAACGAAGCTATTGATATCTGGAACGTGACCAACGGTAAACGTTTCTCAACCTATGCGATTGCGGCTGAACGCGGCTCCAGAATCATCTCGGTGAACGGCGCAGCGGCGCACTGTGCTGAAGTCGGCGACATTGTGATTATCGCCAGCTTCGTCACCATGTCTGATGAAGAAGCCCGCACCTGGCGTCCGAAAGTGGCCTACTTTGAAGGCGACAACGAAATGAAGCGCACCGCGAAAGCCATTCCGGTACAGGTTGCCTGACAGCCCTTACCCCTGCGGCTGATTACTTATCAGCCGCGACATCGTCTCCAGCGAATCCGTTCTTAAAATATAAAGTCTTTTCAATAAGAACGGATTATCCCCCGGTTTAACCTTCCCTCTCACCGTGGTGACCGCCATGTGGAATCCCGCGTCGCCTGCCGCTTTTACTGCCGTGGAGTTATAGCCGCCAAACGGATACGAAAGATAAAGAACGTGAGGGTTAAACTGGGACAACGCCCGACGCGAACGGGCAAAATCAAACAGAATATTGTGATAGCTGCGACTCAGCAGGATTGGCCGGTGATTCGCATCAACCCGATGTAAAAAATGGGTATGCGACTGGAAGTCGAACACGTCCCTGATCTCATTCAGTTCCGCGATGCTCATGAACTGCAGTGATTTCGGATCCCACTTCTGCGGGTGGCGCTTGATACGTGAGGAGATAATAAACGCCGTTGCCTTCATGCCGTGCTGCTTCAGAATCGGGTAAGCATAACGACTCACCGACTTCAGACCATCATCAAAAGTCAGCACCACCGCCCGCGCCGGGAGATTCATATTGTTGCGAACATAGCCTTCCAGTTGGTACATCGTCAACGTGGTGTAGCCGCGGTCCTGTAGCCAGGCCATCTGGTTGCTGAAGGCGCGTACGGAGGTTGTCGTAGAGGTGTGGCGAAAACGGGTATTCTCTTCATCGCGCAGAATATGGTGATAGGTTAACACCGGGATACCGTTGTCTTCCTGCGCATCCAGAGCGCTGATATAGGCCAGTCTGCCGCCAATACGGATCTGGTACCAGGTTTGGTTGAGACGGTCTTTAAGCTTGCTGATAACCGGATAACGCAGATTATCCGCCAGCACGCCAAACGGGGCGCTACCAACATCCGGAGCGTTATAAACCGGCGTATCTTTCCAGGTGATCAGGCTTTGGTTGCTGAGGGGTTTATTGAGATCGCCCAGACCATCGTCGACTTTCTGCCGCCCCTGCACAGGCTCCAGATGCCCCTTATCAATAAACCCGGTACCAAAACCAAAGGTAAATTCGTAATAGTCTGCCGCAATTGGCTCAACGGCGAGGATCTGCCCGGCGCGAATATTTCCTACCGTCACCATCTTGTTGCCAATCTGCGCCCACACGGCGGCTGCTTCGGTGGTTTGCATGTAGCGAGCAGGCAAAGCCGCAGCTATGCTGCCAGAAAACAGGAGCAATAAAACAAGCAGAACGCGCATCACCATATGAGATAACCGAGGCGAGAAACCCCGGCTATTGTAGCAAAAGCGCCATCAATACCAATGATTAATACTCATACAAATCATGCTTCAACACGAAGGGGGGATTTTTCTGTTGTTGATGCCAGAGGCTAGAGACTTCGGGCCCGCCAAGCGCAACGATGCTATCACGAAACGCAGAACTGCTCATCGATTCCCGCGACGAAAGCATTCGCTCAAGCAATGGATAACTGATACCTGAAATCACTTCACACTGGGGATGTTTATGGCTCATTAACGAAGCCACGCGGTAAGGCGCGGCCCCGGCCATATCCGTCAGGAATATCACACCCTCGCCAGAGTCTGTAGCATGCAGGGCATGGCACATCATGCGACTTAGCATATTCGAGCTAAGCCCACGCCAAAAACTCACCGCCTGGCATTGAACCAACGGGCCGTACTTTTTCTCCAGACGATGCAGCATATCCTGTGCCTTATCATCATGACAGGTAATTACCCAACCTAGCATTGCCTACCTCCTTAGCAGGCAAGTAGTTTATCAGGGTGATAAATCCGTAATGGTGATAAGCATCAAAAGTCTTCCTCTCCCGGGCAAGGAGAGGAAGAAAGACTTAGCTGCGCAGGCCGCGTCCGCGCTGAATCAGGTACCAGCACAGCAAATAAAATGCTGCGATAAACACCACCAGCACGCCAAAGGTGGTGACCAGCGGAACATCATGGATCCCCAGGAAGCCGTAACGGAAACCGCTAATCATGTAGACAATCGGGTTCAGATGGGACAGTCCCTGCCAGAACGGCGGCAGCAGCGTTAACGAATAGAAAACGCCGCCCAGATAGGTCAGCGGAGTCAGCACGAAGGTAGGGATCAGGCTGATATCGTCAAAGGTTTTAGCGAAAACCGCGTTCAACAGACCGGCCAGCGAAAACAGCACCGCTGTTAACACCAGCGTAAGCGCCACAAAGACCCAGGAATGCACCTGGAACGGCACGAAGAACAGCGAAATCGCTGTTACCAGGATCCCTACGCACAGGCCACGCGCCACGCCGCCGCCAACAAAGCCGGCGATGATCACATGCGTCGGTACTGGGGCGACCAGTAACTCTTCAATGTTGCGTTGAAACTTGGCGCTGAAGAATGACGATGCCACGTTGGCGTACGAGTTGGTAATTACCGCCATCATAATCAGCCCTGGCACGATAAACTGCATGTAGCTAAAACCATGCATTTCGCCGATTCGCGAGCCGATCAGGTTACCAAAGATTATAAAATAGAGCGTCATAGTAATGACGGGAGGAACCAGAGTCTGGACCCAGATACGCATAAAGCGGTGGATCTCTTTCGCCCAGATGCTTTTCAGCGCAACCCAATAAAGCTGCATCATGCGCGATCTCCTTGTTTTTCATGCACCAGAGAAACAAACAGTTCTTCCAGTCGGTTCGCTTTGTTTCGCATACTCAATACCTGAATGCCCTGGGCGCTCAGCTGTGAGAACACGCTGTTGACCCCCTGTTCACGCAGGACTTCCACTTCCAGCGTGGAGGTATCCACCAGCCGGTATTGATAGCCCTCCAGTTTTGGCAGCGGGCTTTTCGGCGCCAGATCGAGAATAAAGGTCTCGGATTTCAGCTTAGAGAGCAGGCTCTTCATCGAGGTGTTTTCCACCAGCTCGCCGTGCTGAATAATGCCGATATTGCGACACAGCATTTCCGCTTCTTCGAGATAGTGAGTGGTCAGAATAATCGTGGTGCCTTTGTCGTTTAAATCCTTTAAAAAACCCCACATTGAACGACGCAGCTCAATGTCGACCCCCGCCGTCGGTTCATCAAGGATGAGTAATTTAGGCTCGTGCATTAGTGCGCGGGCAATCATCAGACGGCGTTTCATCCCGCCGGAGAGCATGCGCGCGCGCTCGTTACGTTTTTCCCATAAATCGAGCTGCTTTAAATATAGTTCGCTGCGTTTGACCGCCTCTTTATACTCAACGCCGTAATAACCCGCCTGGTTGACTACGATCTGCTGCACGGTTTCAAACGGGTTAAAGTTAAACTCCTGCGGTACCAGACCAAGCTGGCGTTTCGCATTAACGGTATCTTTTTCAAGATCGTATCCGAAGACGCTCACCCGCCCAGAGGTTTTATTCACCAGCGAGCTGATTATCCCGATGGTGGTGGACTTGCCTGCGCCATTCGGTCCCAAAAGCGCATAAAAATCCCCCGCTTCGACTTGCAAATCTATTCCGCGTAACGCCTGAACGCCACCGGGATAGTTTTTTTTAAGTTGTTGAAGTTCCAGAGCAATGGTCATGGTTTTTTACTTACCTTACATTCTAATGCTTGATATTTGGTTTTAATAAATCAGGAGTTAACCTATATTAGCGCAACGCAATTCAATTGGTTACAGCCTCCATGAAAGACATAGATACACTCATCAGCAACAACGCGCTATGGTCAAAGATGCTGGTAGAAGAGGATCCCGGATTTTTTGAAACGCTGACTCACGCACAAAATCCGCGCTTTTTATGGATTGGATGTTCCGACAGTCGCGTTCCCGCAGAACGTTTAACCGGTCTTGAGCCGGGTGAATTATTTGTTCACCGTAATGTTGCCAATCTGGTTATTCACACCGACCTGAACTGTCTCTCAGTGGTTCAGTATGCGGTGGATGTGCTGGAAGTGGAACATATTATTATTTGCGGCCACTATGGATGTGGTGGCGTACAGGCGGCTATTGAAAATAAAGAACAGGGGCTGATAGATAACTGGTTACTGCATATTCGCGATATCTGGTTTAAACACAGTTCACTGCTGGGCGAAATGCCGCAGGAACGTCGCATTGACACCCTGTGCGAACTGAATGTAATGGAGCAGGTCTACAACTTGGGCCACTCAACCATCATGCGTTCAGCCTGGAAGCGCGGTCAGAAAGTTACCATTCACGGCTGGGCTTACGGTATTCATGATGGCCTGCTGCGCGATCTGGACGTCACCGCCACCAGTCGCGAGACGCTGGAGCAGCGCTATCGCCAGGGGCTGTCTAACCTCAGCCAGAAACATACCAATCACAAGCAGATACCAACAAGCGGCAGCGACGCTTAAGTCGCTTTTCGGCCTGCAGGGAAGTATCGTGCAGGCCGAATAAGCAAAGCGCCATCAGGCGCTCCCGACATTACTCGTCCAGCAGCACCACTTTGCCAACGTACGGCAAATGGCGATAACGCTGGGCATAGTCAATGCCATAGCCGACAACAAACTCATCTGGGATAGAGAATCCGATAAACTCAACCGGAACATCCACTTCGCGACGGGTAGGTTTGTCCAGCAGCGTACAAATAGCCAGGGATTTCGGCTCGCGCAGGCTCAGAATCTCACGCACTTTGGACAACGTGTTACCGGAGTCGATGATGTCTTCGACAATCAGCACGTCCTTGCCACGAATGTCTTCATCCAGGTCTTTCAGGATTTTAACATCGCGCGTGGTGGACATTCCGCTGCCATAGCTGGAAGCAGTCATGAAATCGACTTCGTGGGAGACATGCACTTCACGGCACAGGTCGGCCATAAACATAAATGAGCCGCGTAACAGACCAACCAGCACCATATCGCTGCCGCTGTCCTTGTAACGTTCGTTAATCTGACGTCCCAGTTCAGCAATACGCGCTTTGATCTCCGCTTCCGGGATCATGACTTCAACAGTATGTTTCATATCTCTAACCATATGATTTAAAAACAAATCACTCAATGCTAACTTTTAATAAGCCAGCATCTAAGCGCAAGGCACGCAGTATACCAGCAAAAGCATTCATACGCGGCATCTGTTGATAAAGTTCATAATGTGACGTTTATCACGCGTTTTAGCTCCTATAATTAACTGCTATTAAAGAAATAACACCTGTGATGGTATTTTTTATGGCAAATAACAACGTACGTTCTCAACGGCTTATCGTGACCCTGAGCGCCCTGTTTGCGGCACTTTGTGGACTATATCTCCTGATTGGTGGAGGCTGGCTGGTCGCCATCGGTGGCTCCTGGTATTACCCGATCGCGGGCCTTGCTATGCTCGGTGTGGCTCTCCTGTTGTGGCGCAGTAACCGATCCGCCCTTTGGCTGTATGCCGCCCTGCTTCTCGCCACCATGATTTGGGGCGTCTGGGAAGTCGGCTTTGATTTCTGGGCGCTGACGCCGCGTAGCGACATCCTGGTCTTCTTTGGTATCTGGCTTATCCTGCCTTTCGTCTGGCATCGCCTGATTATCCCTTCCAGTGGCGCAGTAGCAGCGCTGGTGGTGGCCCTGCTGATTAGCGGCGGTATCCTGACCTGGGCTGGCTTCAACGATCCACAAGAGGTTCACGGCACGCTGAGTGCAGATACCTCTCAGGCCGATGCAATCTCAGCGGTTGCCGACGAGGACTGGCCGGCTTACGGTCGCAATCAGGAAGGTCAGCGCTACTCACCGTTAAAACAAATTAACGCTGACAACGTTCATCAGTTGAAAGAAGCCTGGGTATTTCGTACCGGGGATTTAAAACAACCCAACGATCCCGGTGAAATCACCAATGAAGTCACGCCAATAAAAGTGGGGGATACTCTTTATCTGTGTACCGCCCACCAGCGGCTGTTCGCCCTGGATGCGGCCAGCGGTAAAGAGAAGTGGCATTTCGATCCCCAACTCAATACCAATACCAGCTTCCAGCACGTAACCTGTCGCGGCGTTTCTTATCATGAAGCCAAACCGGATACGGTTTCTGCAGAGGTGATGGCCGACTGTCCGCGCCGCATCCTTTTGCCGGTCAATGATGGTCGACTGTTTGCCTTGAATGCCGAGACCGGCAAGCTGTGCGAAACCTTCGCCAATAAAGGTATTTTGAATCTGCAGACCAATATGCCGGATACCTCACCGGGCCTGTACGAACCGACGTCTCCCCCGATAATCACCGATAAAACTATCGTTATTGCCGGGTCGGTAACCGATAACTACTCAACCCGCGAAACATCCGGGGTGATACGTGGTTTTGACGTCAATAACGGCAAGCTTCTGTGGGCGTTTGATCCCGGTGCCAAGGATCCTAATTTCATCCCGTCAGATGAACATACCTTCACCTTTAACTCACCCAACTCCTGGGCGCCTGCGGCCTACGACGCGAAGCTGGATCTGGTGTATCTACCCATGGGCGTTACCACGCCGGATATCTGGGGCGGTAACCGCACACCGGAACAGGAACGTTACGCCAGCGCCATTCTGGCGTTAAATGCCACGACCGGGAAATTGGCCTGGAGCTATCAGACCGTTCACCACGATCTGTGGGATATGGATTTACCGGCACAGCCAACCCTGGCGGATATCAACGTCAATGGAGAGAAAATTCCGGTCATTTATGCCCCGGCAAAAACCGGTAATATCTTTGTGCTCGACCGCCGTAATGGTGAACTGGTGGTGCCTGCCCCGGAAAAACCGGTGCCGCAAGGTGCAGCCAAAGGTGATTATGTCAGCAAAACCCAGCCGTTCTCCGATCTCAGTTTCCGTCCGCAAAAAGATCTCAGTGGTGCGGATATGTGGGGCGCAACCATGTTTGACCAGTTGGTGTGCCGCGTAATGTTCCACCAACTGCGCTATGAAGGCATTTTTACCCCGCCTTCAGAGCAAGGCACTCTGGTGTTCCCGGGTAACCTCGGCATGTTCGAATGGGGCGGTATTTCCGTTGATCCCAACCGTCAGGTAGCCATTGCCAACCCGATGGCGCTGCCGTTCGTTTCTAAGCTGATCCCACGCGGTCCCGGCAATCCGATGGAGCCGCCGAAAGATGCCAAAGGTACTGGCACAGAGTCCGGTATTCAGCCGCAGTACGGCGTACCATTCGGCGTAACGCTCAATCCGTTCCTTTCACCATTTGGTCTGCCGTGTAAACAGCCAGCATGGGGCTACATTTCCGCCGTAGATCTGAAAACCAATCAAGTGGTATGGAAAAAACGCATTGGCACGCCACAGGACAGCATGCCATTCCCAATGCCGGTTGCGGTGCCGTTCAATATGGGAATGCCGATGCTGGGTGGACCTATCTCCACCGCGGGTAACGTGCTGTTTATAGCTGCGACTGCCGATAACTATCTGCGCGCATACAACATGAGCAACGGTGAAAAACTGTGGCAGGGTCGGCTTCCGGCAGGCGGCCAGGCAACGCCGATGACGTATGAAGTTAACGGTAAGCAATATGTGGTGATATCCGCCGGGGGCCACGGCTCATTTGGCACCAAGATGGGCGATTATATTGTGGCATATGCGTTGCCG
>NZ_SZWS01000032.1:15065-20150 GCF_005281245.1 Citrobacter sp. wls826 | reverse complement strand
AAATGGACAACGCCCGCTAATCAGCGGGCGTTTTTTTATTCAAACTTCAGTGACAGTAACGACGCTTTTGCGGCTTCCTGATACTGAGCCACAAGATCTTTGGTCATATTGAAGGAGACCTGCACCGCTTTCTCGTTTTGCGAGGTAATCAGCAGCATATTGAGAATTTCAGTATCCGGCGCTTGAGAACGGAAAGTAATCAGCCACGCTTTATGTCCATCAACCGTGACAGGTTCCGCCTGCGGCTTGAAGTTGGTCAGCATCTTCAGTGTCGCATCCTTTGCCATATCCAACTGAGCGGCAGGCAACGCGTTGCGCCCGGCGGTAATACCTAGAGACGCTTTACCGCGTTCGTCACCGTAAATCACCTGTGGACGGTTTTCAGAAGGGTATTTGATTTTTGCCATTTCGTCCGGCATTGGCGTGAGCGTCTGCGGAATTTCGAGACTTAAATTCAGTTTTGAAATCTGTTGGCGTTCCATCTTCATCGCAGCCTGTGCCGAAACCGCCAGAAGCATAATAAAAGATGCCGTCAGTACTTTACGCAAAAGGGTCATGAATACCTCGTGATGAGTGAGTAACCTCATCAGTATATGAATGCCTTTACTCGACGATAGAGTAATAATCCGTTTTTGAAATAAACATTTAGCGGATAGCGCCACCGCTATCCGCCGCTGTTTATACGGTAAAACCGAGCATCATCCCGGTATCCTCATGCTCTAACAAATGGCAGTGCGCCATATAGGCATGTTCCTTTGGCGCGTCGTGGTCAAATTTCACCAGCACCTCGCTCACGCCGCCCTCAACCCGCACCGTATCTTTCCATCCCGCGCGGTGCGCAGCAGGTGCTTTGCCATTTTCAGACAGAATACGGAACTGCGTGCCGTGAATGTGGAACGGATGCAGCATCATGTCGCCCTGACCGGAAATCACCCAGCGTTCGTGTTGACCTTTCGCCGCGGCAAACATCGGTTTATTCATATCAAACGCCTGACCATTAATCCGGTTGGCATTATGGAAATCGAATGTTCCATGCTTCATGTTGCCCATGTCACCATGCTGCATATTCCCCATCTCACCGTGGTTCATATTGCCATGCTTCATGTTCCCGTGGCCCATATTGTCATTATTCATATGGCCCATCATCTTGCCATGATCCATACCCGCCATAGCCTGAGCGCCGTACTTCTTCATCAACATTTGCATGCCCATCATGTCGAGCATTGGGTCCATCGATAATTGCAGTTTGCGCACCATCAGCCCCTCAAGCGATGGCAGCGCCGGCATGGATGTCAGCGTATCCGGCAACGTGCCGGAAGCGGTAATCAGCAGCGGCTGAACGCGCATCACCGGATGCGGCTTATCAAATGGCGCAATCGCCATGCCCATCTGACCCACAGGCAGAGTGACCAGATCAAACGCTTTACCGTCGCTCACATCCACCAGCACTTCAAAGCGTTCGCCCATCAGCATAGGAAGTTCGGTTACTTTTACTGGCTCCGCCAACAGTCCGCCGTCGCTGGCAATAACGTACAAAGGACGATTGTCGCTGGCCGCGATATTCAGTGAGCGTGCGTTACAACCATTTAGCAGACGCAGGCGCAACCAACCGCGCGGTGCAGCATGCTGAGGATAAATCGCCCCATTGGTCAGCAGCGTATCGCCAAACCAACCGACGGCAGCGGTCATGATGTCCAGTTGATAGTTAACCTGACCATCAGCAGAGAACTGTTTATCCTGAATAATCACCGGCACATCATCAATGCCCCACTGCTTAGGCAGCAGCAGCTTGCGAATCTCTTCATCTTCAATCAGCACCAGTCCGGCCAGGCCCATCGCCACCTGATGACCGGTCTTCCCATGCTGATGCGGGTGGAACCAGCAGGTTGCCGCGCGCTGATCCGGTGTGAAGGTCACTGAACGTTTCCCACCCGCCGGAATAATACCTTGCGGGCCACCGTCGACTTCACCGGGGATTTCCAGCCCGTGCCAGTGCAACGTCGTCTCTTCGGCAAGCTGGTTATGGATATCCACCGTCACCGATTGCCCTTTGCTCAGCTTGACCGCCGGCCCGAGCAAACTGCCGTTATATCCCCAGGTCGTGGCTGTTTTACCGGCAAAACTCGACTGTCCGGCTTGCACGATCAGTTGCATACGGTTAGAGGCATCTGCGGTTAACAGGTCTGGAATGGGTAATGCGGGACGGTCTGCAGCAAATACGCTCCGGCTCCACAGAGGTAACGCTGACGCGACGCCCAGCGCCACGGAGTACTTTAAAAAGTCACGACGTTGCATAATCACTTCCTTATATTCAGCAGCTTAAGCAGGCTATCTTTTAAGCATAAGCCCTCCCCTTACGGGAAGGTCAAGTAAACGGCTAATAATAAAGGTCGTCGCTTCGCTCGCAGTGTGCTAACGTTTAAATTCCGTTATGCAGTGGTAGAAGCAATGAAGACGTTTTTCAGAACCGTTTTGTTCGGCAGCCTGATGGCCGTATGCGCAAACAGCTACGCGCTTAGTGAGTCCGAAGCCGAAGATATGGCCGATTTAACGGCAGTTTTTGTTTTTCTGAAAAATGACTGTGGATACCAGAATTTGCCAAATGGGCAGATTCGTCGCGCACTGGTCTTTTTTGCCCAGCAAAACCAGTGGGACCTGAGTAATTACGACACCTTCAATATGAAAGCGTTGGGTGAAGACAGCTACCGCGACCTCAGCGGTATTGGCATCCCAACGGCCAAGAAATGCAAAGCGCTGGCACGTGACTCCCTGAGCCTGTTGGCTTACGTTAAATAGCCTCTATCCACTGAAACGTCTATTGAAACAATGACTGGGCATTCCCTGTCATTGTTTACTTTGGATCACCAAGATCACATCATTTTTGAAAACGAAGATTTTGGCTGCTGGATGACGTGGTGCAAATCACCGAGCGCGATGAGTTTATGAATCATGAAATGATGGCCCACGTTCCTGTATTGGCCCATAGCCATGCCAGGAATATGCTGATTATCAAGAGGGGGGACGACGCTATACCGAGTGAAGTACCACGTTCGCGACTTCACCTACGACGTGAACAAGGAAAATATCTTTCATACTAAGATTTTACTGAAAGAAATCTACCTTCAGCACTGCACGTCCCATACTGAACCGAAAGAGTTTAGAGAAGAGGAACCTAATGTCATCACCGGTCTGCTCTGGAGAGAGATACGCGAAATCTACTCCCCCCATAATATACAAGTAATTTTATCTAACTTCACATTCAGACACCGATTTTCAACACAGGTCTTGTGACAAAAATTGTTTATTACCACCGACGACAAATTGTAGTTCTGCACCGCTCTAAAGAAACAGCATTAAATATTAATTCAGGGATATTCTCAAATATTTTACTAGAGTTATCATTCACGATCACTGATTCGTTAAATTGATGTTCAGCTTCAAAATATTTTTTGATATCTACAGATGAATTTGGATAATTTTTAAAAGAAATATTAACAAGTTTTTGTCGGGCCACGCAATAATTACTAATTATTTCTATACTATGTTTTTCAGTTTCACTTATCTTTTCAGAACGCAGATCCTCAGTAATATTTATACAATTATTCAAATCCTCTTCAATACGCTCTTTAATTCTTAAGCCATATTTATAAAACAACCCCCTCATTTTTTCACAGTCGATTAGTTCAGATCGAACAATACTTCCGCTTTCAACACTAGCATCAACACATTGGTTAAAAAATCTAAAATCTATCGGTTGGTCTGGGGCACCCTCTCGCATGTCTTTCACAATAAACTCTAATCTAGAAAGTCGAACGAACTTAATATTCTCAGGAATTGAATATTTAGCAAGCACAGCACCTTCAATTATACACACTGTCATGATCAGAATTATTGAAACCTTGCCTGGTTTTTTAAAAAAATGGGTCTTCCCATCTACACTTAGGGCACCTAAGACGAACCCAGTAACAAAACCACCCAAATGTGCCATGTTATCTACAGGCAGAAATAATCCTAAACATATTACAATAATAACATTGGTGAAAATTTTAGAAAATGGAAGCTCGATCTTGTTACACAATCCAAAAGCTAGCAAATAGCCGGTAATACCAAGAATGGCTCCTGATGCTCCACAACTAACTATCAACTCATATCGATGAACTACAGCACTTAATATCCCTCCAGCGATACCAGATAACATATAGACAGCAATAAAAACTCTACGTGAAAACATGTTTTCAAACAAAAAACCAATCCCAAGTAGTGCAATCATATTAGAGAAAAAATGAAAAATACTTAAATGCATAAACATGCTACTTAAAAGTCTCCAGTATTCACCTGATAGGGTTAACGGAGACGCATTCCCTCCCCATGCAATGATGAATGAGGATGCTTGATATAAATTAAACGCCCGCGAATCCAAATAAGCCGAAAAAACAAAGAAAACAAAATTAACAAAAACAAGAACCGCAGTAACAGCCCATTTACTATTTTTAAACCCACTTATCTTTAGATAACTCATGATTGATAATCCCTGTTTCTGATTTACTTTCATCCATAAAATTTAGACATCTTGTTAATTCACAAGATGTCTAAATTTAAAACCTCCCAGTTAATTACACAACCCTAAGAAGATCATTTTTGCTTTAAAAATTCACGATAAGCCGCCACGACCTGAAGAAAGTCCTCTACGCCGCAAAGTGAAAAGCTCTCTTCGTCGTAGTAGCTCATCCCCTCTTCCATTTCATCTCCGGAGAATTCCAGCTGATTGGCGCGCACCATCACCTCTTCACCATCCAGCCAGAGCGTGTATTCATGCCCTGCTCGCTGCCAGGAGCGCTCACTGCCCTTCACCGCATGCGCCGCCTGTTCCACTTCATCAAGTAAGGCCAGGTTTTCTTTCACTTCTTCGTTAAACCAGTGCCCCACCACCTCGTGGCCCATGGACATACGCACTTTTACCACTCCGGTAATATCGCGCAGAAATTCGTAATCCATAATGTCTTCCTCTGCTCCCGGCAATGCGCCAATACCGCATTGCACCTTGCTGTAATTATCGCAGCAGCGCGGCAGAAAAAAAGCGTAGCG
>NZ_SZWS01000032.1:7645-15004 GCF_005281245.1 Citrobacter sp. wls826 | reverse complement strand
ATGCCCGGAGAAGCAGACTTCTCCGGGCATTGATGCGTTTTTACACAAATCGCGTTAGCGTATTACACCGCGGTCTGGAAAATCACACCATCGGCTTTCTCAGTATACTGAGACAACTGGTCGAAGTTCAGATAACGGTAAGTATCCACCGCCGTCTTATCAACCTGCGCCACATAGGTCTGATACTCTTCCGCCGTCGGCAGTTTGCCAATCAGCGCCGCAACCGCCGCCAGCTCCGCAGAAGCCAAGTAGACGTTCGCCCCGGTACCTAAACGGTTCGGGAAGTTACGGGTAGAGGTCGAAACCACCGTTGCGCCGTCAGCCACACGCGCCTGGTTACCCATGCACAGCGAACAGCCAGGGATCTCAATACGCGCACCGCTCTTACCAAACACGCTGTAGTAGCCTTCTTCGGTCAGCTGCGCCGCATCCATACGGGTTGGCGGAGCCACCCACAGACGCGTCGGCAACTGGCCTTTGTGTGCATCCAGCAGTTTACCCGCCGCACGGAAGTGGCCGATGTTGGTCATGCAGGAACCGATGAAGACTTCATCGATCTTCTCGCCCTGCACGTCAGACAGCAGACGCGCGTCGTCCGGATCGTTCGGTGCACACAGGATTGGCTCTTTGATATCCGCCAGATCGATGTCGATCACCGCCGCGTATTCTGCGTCAGCGTCGGCTTCCAGCAATTGCGGATCCGCCAGCCATTTTTCCATCCCCTGCACACGACGCTCCAGCGTACGGCGATCGCCGTAACCTTCAGCGATCATCCACTTCAGCAGAACGATGTTAGAGTTCAGATACTCAACGATCGGCTCTTTGTTCAGTTTGATGGTACAACCGGCAGCGGAACGTTCAGCGGAGGCATCGGTCAGTTCGAACGCCTGCTCCACTTTCAGATCCGGCAGACCTTCGATTTCGAGGATGCGGCCAGAGAAGATGTTTTTCTTACCTTTCTTCTCAACGGTCAGCAGACCCTGTTTGATCGCGTACAGCGGAATGGCGTGTACCAGATCGCGCAGGGTAATCCCCGGCTGCATTTTGCCTTTGAAACGCACCAGAACGGATTCCGGCATATCCAGCGGCATCACGCCGGTCGCAGCAGCAAACGCCACCAGGCCAGAACCCGCCGGGAAGGAGATGCCAATCGGGAAACGAGTATGGGAGTCACCGCCGGTGCCGACGGTATCCGGCAACAGCATGCGGTTCAGCCAAGAGTGGATTACGCCATCGCCCGGACGCAGCGACACGCCGCCACGGTTCATGATGAAGTCCGGCAGAGTGTGGTGCGTGGTCACGTCAACCGGCTTCGGATACGCGGCAGTGTGACAGAAGGACTGCATCACCAGGTCAGCAGAGAAGCCTAGGCACGCCAGGTCTTTCAGTTCATCACGGGTCATCGGGCCGGTGGTATCCTGAGAACCCACAGAGGTCATCTTCGGTTCGCAGTACGCGCCCGGACGGATACCTTTCACACCGCAGGCGCGGCCCACCATTTTCTGCGCCAGAGAGAAGCCGCGGCTGCTTTCCGCCACGTCTTTCGCCTGACGGAATACGTCGCTGTGCGGCAGTCCCAGCGCTTCGCGCGCTTTGGTGGTCAGACCACGACCGATGATCAGCGGAATACGGCCACCAGCGCGCACTTCGTCGATCAGCACATCAGTTTTCAGCTCAAAGCTTGCCAGCAATTCGCCGGTTTCGTGGTTACGCACTTCTCCTTTGAACGGGTAAACGTCAATCACGTCGCCCATGTTCATGTTCGAAACGTCCACTTCGATTGGCAGTGCGCCCGCATCTTCCATGGTATTGAAGAAGATCGGTGCAATTTTGCCGCCGAGACACAGACCGCCGCCGCGCTTGTTCGGTACATGAGGGATATCATCGCCCATGAACCACAGTACGGAGTTGGTTGCAGATTTACGCGAAGAGCCGGTACCAACAACGTCACCCACATAAGCCAGCGGGTAGCCTTTTTTCTGCAGTTCTTCAATCTGTTTGATCGGACCTACCGCACCCGGCTGGTCCGGTTCGATACCTTCACGGGCGTTTTTCAGCATCGCCAGCGCGTGCAGAGGGATATCCGGGCGAGACCATGCGTCCGGTGCCGGAGAGAGGTCATCGGTGTTGGTTTCACCCGTCACTTTAAACACGGTAACGGTGATTTTTTCAGCCAGAGCTGGACGGTTCAGGAACCATTCGGCATCGGCCCAGGACTGCATTACCTGCTTCGCATATTCGTTGCCCGCTTTGGCTTTTTCTTCTACATCGTAGAAGTTATCGAACATCAGCAGCGTTGAGGAGAGCGCTTTGGCGGCAATCGGCGCCAGTTTTGCGTCGTCAAGCGCGTCGATCAGCGGATGAATGTTGTAACCACCCTGCATGGTGCCCAGCAGTTCAATGGCTTTTTCTGGCGTCACCAGCGGGGAGGTGGTGTCGCCTTTCGCGACGGCAGCGAGAAAACCCGCTTTAACATAAGCGGCTTCATCTACGCCAGGAGGAACGCGGTTGATCAACAGGTCTAACAGGAATTCTTCTTCGCCCACAGGCGGGGTCTTCAGCAGCTCGACAAGTGCGGCCATTTGGGTTGCGTCTAACGGTTTTGGCACAATCCCCTGGGCAGCACGCTCAGCTACGTGCTTACGGTATTCTTCTAGCACGACGATATCTCCTCGCTCTCATTGTCATAATGCGGCGCTTTTGTAGATGGGCGATTCTCTTCACGCTCCTGTGAGACAGTAGTTAGTAGGGTAAATGCCCGGTACCGCGTAAGGCACAATAACAGGATTTTCATTAAGTGTTAATCCGTTTACAAAAAAGCAACATAAAAAATTGGCTGAATCGTTAAGAATGGTGTAGCGACAAGGCGGGGCGTAATTTAGGCTCCCTAAAAACGATGTGAAACGGTTGATTTTCAAGCGCGACATGCTGAATATTCCAGCGATTTTTCAGCCATCAGATATAATTGTGTAATAAATCTTCACACTCTTTTTCCGGACCTGCCGGGTGAATCCCCAATAAAAGTCAAAACTATCTAACACGGGTGAATAATACTCGCGGCAACAGAACGCCTCACGGCACAGCGCTTGTCTCGTTGGAGTCATTTTATGAAGTTGCCCTTTAAGCCACATCTGCTTGTCCTTCTGTGCAGTGCCGGGCTATTTGCCGCCTCTGGCGTGATGTTCGTTAAAAGTCGCGCAACGGAGCCAGCAGCTCCAGCCCCCGTCGCACAGCAACCGTCCGCACCGGCTCCAGCTCCCGTAGCGGCCCCTGCCCCGGCCGATCAACCAGCGCCCACCGCAGCCCCTACGTACACATCGGCACAAATCGATCAGTGGGTTGCGCCTATCGCGCTCTATCCGGATTCACTGCTGTCGCAAATTTTGATGGCCTCAACCTACCCGGCCAACGTCATCCAGGCCGCGCAGTGGTCAAAAGACAATCCCAAAATGCAGGGTGATACCGCCATTCAGGCCGTTGCCAGCCAACCCTGGGATCCCAGCGTGAAATCGCTGGTGGCGTTTCCGCAGCTGATGTCGCTGATGGGTGAAAATCCGCCGTGGGTACAGAGCCTGGGCGATGCATTCCTTGCGCAGCCGAAAGAGGTTATGGATTCCGTTCAACGCCTGCGTGCGCTGGCGCAACAGACCGGAGCATTGCAATCAACACCGCAGCAGACCGTTACCACCGTGGCCAAAGCAGCTCCGGCTAAAACCGTTACCAGCGAGTCAACGACCACAACAGCCACGACCGCCGCCTCAGCAAGCCCAACGGTAATCAAAATTGAATCCGCCGACCCGCAGGTAGTTTACGTTCCCACCTATAACCCAAATACGGTTTACGGTACCTGGCCGAACACCGCCTATCCGCCAACCTATCTACCCCCAACGCCCGGCGAGCAGTTTGGCAACAGCTTCGTTAACGGTTTAGGCTTCAGCCTCGGCGTCGCCACAACTTATGCCATCTTCAGCAATATTGACTGGGATGACGACGATGACTGGGATCACCATCATAACGATGACTGGGATAACCATGGCGGCTATAACCGCAACGGTGATAACAACATCAATATCAACGTTGATAACTTCAATAAAATCAGTGGACAGCGTCTGACGGATGCCAACCGTACCTGGCAGCACAACCCGGCCTATCGCGAAGGGGTGCCGTACCCTAATAGCCAGCTCAATAACCGCTTCCACTCCACTAACACGGCTACGGGCCTAAGCTCAACCCAGCAAAGACCGGTCAACCGTGATAGCCAGCGTCAGGCCGCGTTGAGCCAGATGGAAAAATCAACGGGGAAAACCTTCCCCCAGACGGCGCGTACGGGAACGAAAGACGCCCAGCGTCAGGCATCCAGCCAACAACTAAAGCAAATTTCCCAGCGTAATAACTACCGTGGTTACGATACCAAACCGCAAACGGCAAAACGGGCAAACGCTCAGCAACATGAACATCGCCAGGCCGCCACTCAGCGACAAGAGAAACGGGTCACGCAACCAGCGCAGCAACGCAACGTGCAGCAGCGCAATCTTCAACAACGGACCAGCCAACCGCGGGCCAATGCGCTGAGCGGCAACGACAGTCGCTCCGCCAGTTGGCAGGCGCAGCAGCAGCGAGGGGCTCAAAGCAGGCAGGTCGCCCGCAACCAGCCATCTCGCCAGCTATCCGGCGACCGTGCTGAACACCGTGAATTCCGTCATCGTTAAGGGAACCGACATGAAAAATAAACTACTCAGTGGAATGGTGTTATTCATGGTTTCGACCACCGCGATGGCACAGCAATCCTTCAGCACACCAGACCAGGCGACCGATGCCCTGGCAACCGCGATAAGCGAGCAGAATGAAAGCGCGATGAACAACCTACTCGGGGAAAACTGGCGCGAGTTTCTGCCACCGGAAGGCGTCGATCCTGATGCGGTTGATCGCTTCCTACGCGACTGGAAGGTCCGCCATAATACCGTCATCGACGGCAATACCGCACACCTGGTGGTCGGGGACAGCGACTGGCAACTGCCGATCCCGGTTGTTAAAACCGCTTCCGGCTGGCAATTTGATATCAAGGAAGCGGCTGAAGAGATCCTGACCCGTGAGATTGGGCGCAACGAACTTGCGGCTATTGAAGCATTACACGCCTATGTAGATGCTCAGCAAAGCTACTTTGCGATGAACCAAAAATACGCGCAAAAGATTGTCAGTTCTGAAGGGAAAAAAGATGGTCTGTACTGGCCTGTTTCGCCCGGCGAAGCGCCAAGCCCGCTTGGCCCGGCCTTTAGTCCGCAGGAGCCTGGCACGGGCTATCACGGCTATCGTTTCCGTATCCTTCCCGATAAAACCAGCGGCTTTGCGATGGTTGCCTGGCCCGTCAGCTACGATCACACTGGTGTTATGAGTTTTATGATTAACGGTGATGATAAAGTCTATCAGGCCGATCTCGGCGCTGATGCACAGCAGAAAGCCGAGGCGTTAACCGCATATCATCTGGATAAAAACTGGCAGCCCGTAGCGCCCTGAATGTCAGTCAAATAGTGAGTTGACCGGGGAAGCGAAGCCCTTCCGGCCAACTCACGAGAGATTACAGGATGTTAGCGACGGATTTCGCCAGCTGCGCTTCCAGAACCGGTTTCGCTTCTTCGAACTTCAGGTTCACTTTGTTGGCATTAGACACGACGCGGGTCTGGTATTTCGCGCGATCGCCCTGCGCGCTGCTGGTTTGCAGCTTGATACCGGACGTGCCCTGGCGCAGTGCGGCAACGTTACCAGAACTGGTAGCTTTCAGGCAAAAAAAACGCCTCCGAAGAGGCGTTTTCACAAAAGCGGGAAGATTACTTTTTCTTCGCTTTCGGGTTTGGCAGGTCGGTGATGCTACCTTCGAACACTTCTGCCGCCAGGCCCACAGACTCGTGCAGAGTCGGGTGCGCGTGGATGGTCAGCGCGATGTCTTCAGCATCACAACCCATTTCGATCGCCAGACCGATTTCACCCAGCAGCTCACCGCCGTTGGTACCGACAATCGCACCACCGATAACACGGTGAGATTCTTTGTCGAAAATCAGTTTAGTCATACCGTCTGCGCAGTCGGAAGCGATAGCACGACCAGAAGCAGCCCACGGGAAGGTGGCGGTTTCGTAGCTGATGCCTTTCTCTTTCGCTTCTTTCTCAGTCAGGCCAACCCATGCAACTTCTGGTTCAGTGTATGCGATGGATGGGATAACTTTCGGATCGAAGTAGTGTTTCTTACCGGCGATAACTTCAGCGGCAACGTGACCTTCGTGAACACCTTTGTGCGCCAGCATCGGCTGACCGACGATATCGCCGATAGCAAAGATGTGCGGCACGTTGGTACGCAGCTGTTTGTCAACGCGGATGAAGCCACGGTCATCAACTTCAACGCCAGCTTTGCCCGCGTCGAGGTTTTTGCCGTTCGGTACACGACCGATAGCCACCAGCACTGCATCGTAACGCTGAGCTTCAGCTGGCGCTTTTTTGCCTTCCATAGAAACGTAGATACCGTCTTCTTTCGCTTCAACGGCGGTTACTTTGGTTTCCAGCATCAGGTTGAATTTCTTGCTGATGCGTTTGGTAAAGACTTTAACCACGTCTTTATCGGCAGCCGGGATAACCTGGTCGAACATTTCAACCACGTCGATCTCTGAACCCAGCGCATGGTACACGGTACCCATTTCCAGACCGATGATACCGCCGCCCATTACCAGCAGGCGCTTAGGAACAGTTTTCAGTTCCAGTGCATCGGTGGAATCCCACACGCGCGGATCTTCATGCGGAATGAATGGCAGTTCGATCGGACGGGAACCCGCCGCGATGATCGCGTTGTCAAAGTTGATCACGGTTTTGCCGTTTTCACCTTCAACTTCCAGGGTGTTCGCCCCGGTAAATTTACCCAGACCGTTCACCACTTTCACTTTACGGCCTTTGGCCATACCCGCCAGACCGCCGGTCAGTTGAGTGATAACTTTTTCTTTCCAGGTACGAATCTTGTCGATATCGGTTTTCGGCTCGCCAAAAACGATACCGTGTTCAGCCAGCGCTTTGGCTTCTTCGATAACTTTCGCTACGTGCAGCAACGCTTTAGAAGGGATACAGCCGACGTTCAGACAAACACCACCGAGGGTGCTGTAACGTTCTACGATGACGGTCTCCAGACCTAAATCTGCGCAACGGAAGGCAGCAGAGTAACCTGCAGGGCCTGCCCCAAGTACCACGACCTGAGTTTTGATTTCAGTGCTCATCATGACCTCTTAATTTATACCCGTCGTCCACCGGGTCGTTCTATCCGCCCGTATTTTACAAAATTGTTAACAATTTTGAAACAACAAACGGCAACCGATTTGTCTTTCG
>NZ_SZWS01000032.1:6583-7575 GCF_005281245.1 Citrobacter sp. wls826 | reverse complement strand
AAGCCGGCCGTCGGGCCGGCTTTTTCGCTTACATCACCAGGCGGCGAATGTCAGACAGCATGTTGTTGATGATGGTGATAAAGCGCGCACCATCAGCACCGTCGATTACGCGGTGGTCGAAGGAGAGCGAAATCGGCATCATCAGACGCGGCATAAACTCTTTACCGTTCCACACTGGCTCCATAGAGGACTTGGAGACACCGAGGATAGCCACTTCCGGCGCGTTCACAATCGGCGCGAAGTGGGTCGTACCCAGGCCACCGATGCTGGAGATGGTGAAGCAACCGCCCTGCATTTCGCCAGCGGTCAGCTTGCCATCACGCGCTTTCTTGGAGATGGTGGTCAGTTCACGAGACAGCTCGGTAATGCTCTTCTTGTTCACGTCTTTGAAGACCGGAACAACCAGACCATTCGGCGTATCTACCGCGACACCGATGTTGATGTATTTTTTCAGGGTCAGACGCTGACCGTCTTCAGACAGAGAGCTGTTGAAGCGCGGCATCTGTTCCAGAGCGGCGGCAACGGCTTTCATGATGAAGACCACTGGCGTGAATTTCACATCCAGTTTACGTTTTTCAGCTTCGGCGTTCTGCTGTTTACGGAACGCTTCCAGATCGGTGATATCGGTCTTGTCGAAGTGAGTAACGTGCGGGATCATCACCCAGTTACGGCTCAGGTTAGCACCAGAGATTTTCTGGATACGACCCAGTTCCACTTCTTCGATTTCACCAAACTTGCTGAAGTCCACTTTCGGCCAAGGCAGCATGCCCGGAATACCGCCGCCTGCTGCTGCCGGAGCAGCTTCAGCACGCTTGATAGCGTCTTTCACGTAAGCCTGAACGTCTTCACGCAGGATACGACCTTTACGGCCAGAACCTTTCACTTTCGCCAGGTTTACACCGAACTCGCGCGCCAGGCGACGAATCAGCGGTGTTGCATGAACGTAAGCGTCGTTCTCAGCGAACTCAGATTTACCTTCCGCTTTCGCGGCC
>NZ_SZWS01000032.1:6212-6509 GCF_005281245.1 Citrobacter sp. wls826 | reverse complement strand
GCTGCAGAGGCTGGAGCAGCCGCGGCAGCTGGAGCGGCAGCAGGTGCTGCGCCTTCAACTTCGAAGATCATAATCAGAGAACCGGTTTTGACTTTGTCGCCGGTGCTGATTTTGATTTCCTTCACGGTGCCCGCGAACGGTGCCGGAACTTCCATCGACGCTTTATCGCCTTCAACGGTAATCAGTGACTGCTCAGCGGCAATTTTATCGCCCACTTTAACCATCACTTCAGTGACTTCAACTTCGTCACCGCCGATATCCGGAACGTTAACCTCTTTCGAGCCAGAAGCTGCCGGA
>NZ_SZWS01000032.1:0-6154 GCF_005281245.1 Citrobacter sp. wls826 | reverse complement strand
CCGCCGCTGCTGCTGGAGCTGCCGCCTGAGCCGGTGCTGCAGCAGGCGCTGCGCCTGCAACTTCGAAGACCATAATCAGAGAACCGGTAGACACTTTGTCGCCCGTGTTGATTTTGATCTCTTTAACGGTGCCCGCGAACGGCGCCGGAACTTCCATCGACGCTTTATCGCCTTCAACGGTGATCAGAGACTGTTCAGCCGCAACGGTGTCGCCCACTTTAACCATAACCTCGGTAACTTCGACTTCGTCACCGCCGATGTCCGGTACGTGTACTTCTTTCGCCGCTGCCGCAGCAGGTGCTGCTGCCGGAGCTGCTTCTTTCTTCTCTTCTGCCGGAGCAGGTGCAGCGGCTGCTGCACCATCGGCGGAATCGAAAATCATGATCAGTTTGCCTGTCTCAGTTTTGTCGCCAACAGAGACTTTGATCTCTTTAACGATACCTGCCTGAGGAGACGGAACTTCCATAGAGGCTTTGTCGCCTTCTACGGTGATCAGCGACTGTTCAGCTTCAACTTTGTCGCCTACTTTGACCAGGATCTCGGTGATTTCAACTTCATCAGCCCCGATGTCCGGTACATTGATTTCGATAGCCATTATTCTTTTACCTCTTACGCCAGACGCGGGTTAACTTTATCTGCATCGATGTTGAATTTGATGATTGCGTCAGCAACCACTTTCTTATCGATTTCGCCACGTTTAGCCAGTTCGCCCAGGGCCGCTACAACCACATAAGAAGCATCAACTTCGAAGTGGTGACGCAGGTTTTCACGGCTGTCAGAGCGACCGAAGCCGTCAGTACCCAGTACGCGATAATCATCAGCCGGTACATAAGTACGAACCTGTTCGGCAAACAGTTTCATATAGTCAGTAGATGCCACTGCCGGAGCGTCGTTCATCACCTGAGCGATGTACGGAACGCGCGGAGTTTCCATCGGGTGCAGCATGTTCCAGCGTTCACAATCCTGGCCATCACGCGCCAGTTCAGTGAAGGAGGTTACGCTATAAACGTCAGAACCAACACCGTAGTCGTTCGCCAGGATCTGTGCTGCTTCACGCACGTGACGCAGGATAGAACCGGAGCCCAGCAGCTGAACTTTACCTTTCTTACCTTCGAGGGTTTCGAGTTTGTAGATACCTTTACGGATACCTTCCTCGGCACCTGCTGGCATTGCCGGCATGTGGTAGTTTTCGTTCAGCGTGGTGATGTAGTAGTAAACGTTCTCTTGTTTCTCACCGTACATACGCTCCAGACCATCGTGCATGATGACCGCAACTTCGTACGCGTAAGACGGATCGTAAGAGATACAGTTCGGGATAGTCAGAGACTGAATATGGCTGTGACCATCTTCGTGCTGCAGACCTTCGCCGTTCAGCGTCGTACGACCAGAAGTTCCCCCTACCAGGAAGCCGCGAGCCTGTTGGTCGCCTGCCTGCCAGCACAGGTCACCGATACGCTGGAACCCGAACATGGAGTAGTAGATGTAGAACGGAATCATCGGCAGATCGTTGGTGCTGTAGGAGGTCGCAGCAGCCAGCCAGGATGCGCCAGCACCCAGTTCGTTGATGCCTTCCTGCAGGATCTGACCTTTCTCGTCTTCTTTATAGTAAGCAACCTGCTCACGGTCCTGCGGGGTGTACTGCTGACCGTTCGGGCTGTAGATACCGATCTGACGGAACAGACCTTCCATACCGAAAGTACGCGCTTCGTCAGCGATGATCGGAACCAGACGATCTTTGATCGACTTGTTCTTCAGCATCACGTTCAGGGCACGAACGAAAGCGATAGTGGTGGAGATTTCTTTGTTCTGCTCTTCCAGCAGCGCACCGAAGTCTTCCAGAGCAGGCAGTTCCAGCTTCTCGGTGAAGTTCGGCTGACGAGCAGGCAGATAGCCGTGCAGTTTCTGACGCTGAGCGTGCAGATAAGTGTGCTCTTCAGAACCTTCCGGGAAGGTGATGTAAGACAGGTTTTCAACCTGCTCATCGGTCACAGGAACGTTGAAACGGTCGCGGATATAACGCACGCCGTCCATGTTCATTTTCTTAACCTGGTGAGCGATGTTTTTACCTTCGGCGGTGTCACCCATGCCGTAACCTTTGATGGTATGGGCCAGGATTACAGTTGCTTTGCCTTTGGTTTCCTGCGCTTTCTTCAGTGCAGCGTAGACTTTCTTCGGATCGTGACCACCACGGTTCAGAGCCCAAATCTGCTCGTCAGTCCAGTCAGCAACCAGAGCTGCGGTTTCCGGGTATTTACCGAAGAAGTGCTCACGTACATATGCGCCATCTTTGGATTTAAAGGTCTGGTAGTCGCCGTCAACGGTTTCGTTCATCAGTTGGATCAGTTTACCGCTGGTATCTTTACGCAGCAGCTCATCCCAACGACCGCCCCACATGACTTTGATAACGTTCCAGCCAGCGCCCGCGAAGATGCCTTCCAGTTCGTTAACAATCTTGCCGTTACCGGTGACCGGACCGTCAAGACGCTGCAGGTTACAGTTGATAACAAAGACCAGGTTGTCCAGTTTCTCACGGGTCGCGATGGTGATAGCACCCTTAGATTCTGGCTCATCCATTTCGCCGTCGCCCAGGAAGGCGTAAACGGTTTGTTTAGAGGTATCTTTCAGGCCACGGTGTTCCAGATATTTCAGGAATTTAGCCTGGTAGATTGCACCGATTGGGCCCAGACCCATAGATACGGTCGGGAACTGCCAGAATTCCGGCATCAGTTTCGGGTGCGGGTAGGAAGACAGGCCTTTGCCATGTACTTCCTGACGGAAGTTGTTCATCTGCTCTTCAGTCAGACGACCTTCCAGGAATGCGCGAGCGTAGATGCCCGGAGAGATGTGGCCCTGGAAGTAAACCAGATCGCCGCCATCCTGTTCGTTGCGTGCACGGAAGAAGTGGTTGAAGCAAACATCATATACCGTTGCGGAGGACTGGAAGGATGCCATGTGGCCACCCAGCTCGAGGTCCTTTTTAGACGCGCGCAGTACGGTCATGATGGCGTTCCAGCGGATAGCAGAACGAATACGACGTTCCAGCTCCAGATTGCCCGGGTATTCCGGTTCATCTTCAACGGCAATAGTGTTTACATAATTGCTGGCCCCAGCACCTGCCGCTACTTTCACGCCGCCTTTGCGAGCTTCTGAAAGCAGTTGGTCGATCAGATACTGAGCACGCTCAACACCTTCTTCACGGATGACCGATTCGATCGCCTGTAGCCAGTCGCGAGTTTCGATCGGATCCACGTCATTTGGGAAACGTTCTGACATGGGGGTATTCCTTATCTATCTAATACGTTGAGTTATCTGGAACCTGTCCCATTACGTTCTCACCAGAGAGCGTAATAAGACAGGTTCTGCGTTTAGTTGCCGCGCCTTTCGATAGCGCTTGATTTACAACATCTTCTGGTTAACGTTCTGCCAGAAAAATCACTAATTCTTTCGTTGCTCCAGACGGCGTAAGGCGCGTTCACGACGGCTTTCCTCACGGCTCCTGTCCAGCAGAATCTCTTCGATAAACGCCAGGTGACGGTGAGACGCTTCACGCGCTTCTTCAGGCTTCCCGGCGATAATTGCTTCAAAGATGCGGGTACGGTGACTGCTCACCAGCGGCAGCATCTCGCGACGCGCATACAGCAATTCGAAGTTTTGCCGAACGTTCTGGGCCAGCATTGGCTCCATACACCTTAGCAAATGGAGCAGCACCACATTATGTGCCGCTTCGGTGACAGCAATTTGATACTGGAGTACCGCGTCAGATTCGCCGTCAAGATCGCCGGACTGTTGAGCAAGCTCGATCGCATGGTGGAGTTCACGGATACGCGTTTTGTCTTCATCCGTGCTGCGCAGTGCAGCGTAATAGGCTGCAATACCTTCCAGCGCATGGCGCGTCTCAAGCAGGTCAAACTGGGATTCAGGATGGTCGGAGAGCAGCTCTACCAGTGGGTCGCTAAAGCTCTGCCACAGGCTGCTCTGAACAAAAGTGCCACCGCCCTGACGACGAAGCAGTAACCCCTTCGCTTCAAGGCGTTGGATCGCCTCGCGTAAGGAGGGGCGGGAGACGTCGAACTGTTTTGCCAGCTCGCGTTCCGGTGGGAGTTTTTCTCCGGGGCGAAGTGTCCCCTCAAGAATTAAAAACTCCAGCTGCTGCTCAATCACATCGGAGAGTTTTGGTTGGCGGATTTTGCTGTAGGCCATGATTTCCTGTCTTAAGCCATTTGCCCGGAGTCAATTGGTCTTACCAATTTCATGTTCTTGACGCTAAAGTAACAAAGTATTCACCTTCTGTCCATACAGGTTTTGATTGAAATCAGTAAAGGGGGCATATTTTAACAACATTACAGAAATAACGTTTCAAACATGTAACTATGCACAAATGTTAAATTTACCCACCACGGGGTAGTTTTAACGGAATTGAAACGAAAAAATATCTCATCTGAACCGATTCACCTGATTATTTATCGACAAATTAGCCACAATTAGTGAATAAAAATTCAAAATGGAAATTTTGTGGTAGATAAACTCGCATTTACAAATGGTTTCTTTTTATTCAACTCGTCATCTTGCCCGCATAAAGCAGGTGCATTCGCGCTCGCATATCATTATTCTGATCAAGACAAAAGCATTGAGGCAACATTTTATCTAAAGCATCTGTAAACAAATAAATACAACAAACGGAATTGCAAACTTACACACGCATTGCTGCGTAGTTCAAAAAATAAGTACTCGAAATATGAAGAGTAAAACCACACACGAGGTTTAATGATGGAAAGTCAACAGCATGGCGATCAGCTCAAGCGCGGTCTTAAGAACCGCCATATACAGCTAATCGCGCTGGGTGGCGCGATTGGTACCGGGTTATTCCTCGGTAGCGCATCCGTTATCCAGTCTGCAGGACCGGGTATTATTCTGGGTTACGCAATTGCCGGCTTTATCGCCTTTTTGATTATGCGTCAGTTAGGTGAAATGGTGGTTGAAGAGCCGGTTGCAGGCTCCTTTAGCCACTTTGCTTATAAATACTGGGGCGGTTTTGCGGGCTTCTCTTCTGGCTGGAACTATTGGGTACTGTACGTCCTGGTTGCCATGGCTGAACTGACTGCCGTAGGTAAATACATCCAGTTCTGGTATCCGGAGATCCCCACCTGGGTTTCTGCTGCAGCCTTCTTCGTGCTGATCAACGCCATCAACCTGACCAACGTGAAAGTGTTTGGGGAAATGGAGTTCTGGTTCGCCATTATTAAAGTCATTGCCGTGGTTGCGATGATTCTGTTCGGCGGCTGGTTGCTGTTTAGCGGCAACGGCGGCCCGCAGGCCAGCGTCAGTAACCTGTGGAGTCAGGGTGGCTTCCTGCCGCACGGCTTCACCGGTCTGGTGATGATGATGGCTATTATTATGTTCTCTTTCGGTGGGCTGGAGCTGGTCGGGATCACCGCAGCTGAAGCCGATAACCCGGAGCAAAGCATTCCCAAAGCAACCAACCAGGTTATCTACCGTATCCTGATTTTCTATGTAGGTTCGCTGGCTGTTCTGCTTTCCCTGATGCCGTGGACGCGCGTCACGGCTGATACCAGCCCGTTTGTCCTTATTTTCCACGAGCTGGGCGACACCTTTGTTGCCAATGCACTGAACATCGTAGTGCTGACCGCTGCCCTTTCTGTGTATAACAGCTGCGTATACTGCAACAGCCGTATGCTGTTCGGTCTGGCACAGCAGGGCAACGCGCCAAAAGCGCTGATGAACGTCGACAAACGCGGCGTACCGGTGAACACCATTCTGGTCTCCGCGCTGGTTACGGCTCTGTGTGTACTGATCAACTATCTGGCCCCGGAATCCGCCTTTGGCCTGCTTATGGCGCTGGTGGTTTCCGCACTGGTGATCAACTGGGCAATGATTAGCCTGGCGCACATGAAGTTCCGCAAAGCCAAACAGCAGCAAGGCGTTACCACCCGTTTCCCGGCGCTGCTCTATCCGCTTGGTAACTGGGTATGTCTGATTTTCATGGCTGCAGTGCTGGTGATTATGCTGATGACGCCGGGCATGGCGATTTCGGTGTACTTAATCCCGGTATGGATTGCCATTCTTGGCATCGGCTATTTGTGCAAACAGAAAACCGCCAAAGTAGCTAAAGCGCATTAATTCTCCCTCCCCCCCC
>NZ_SZWS01000037.1:0-3130 GCF_005281245.1 Citrobacter sp. wls826 | reverse complement strand
TCCCCGCCGCGAGGCGACGGGGAGGAAGTATTACAGCTCTTGTTCAAACAGTTCCAGAATGGCTTCGTACAAATCTTTTACCGTAAAACCCTTAGCTGGGGTGGTGAAGATGGTATCGTCACCGGCAATTGTACCCAGAATACCTTCCGCTTTACCTAATGAGTCCAGCAGACGTGCAATCAACTGAGCAGCGCCAGGGCTGGTATGAATAACCACAACTGCATCGTTGTAATCGATATCCAATACCAGATTTTTCAGTGGACTGGATGTTGTAGGTACCCCTAACTCTGCCGGCAGGCAGTACACCATTTCCATTTTCGCATTGCGGGTACGCACGGCGCCGAACTTGGTCAGCATGCGAGAAACCTTGGACTGATTGATATTATCAAAGCCCTGATCCTGCAACGCGAGGACGATTTCGCCCTGAGAGCTGAACTTCTCTTCTTTAAGCAGCGCTTTAAACGCCTTTACTAATTCTTCTTGTTTTGCCGAGCTTCGCATAAGTCACCCGTAATATGGCGGTAGAAACAACATTATTGTGCATACAGATGAATTTTTATGCAAACAGTCTGCCTTGTTCAAGGCTGAAATAATGTTATGAAAGAGCGGAATTTTATCAAATTTCGTTATCAAGAAACATGCCTGTGTCACGGCTCGCAAATAAGGTTAAAAGTAAATTAAATGTTATCAAATTGATGTTGTTTTGAGAGGTGGGTAGGGTATATTGTCAGCACCTGTTGGAAAGTTGCTCTACTGTGCGGGTGGTTTTGAATTACGTAACTTAGGTTTTATTTTACGTAAGTTAAATGCATAAAAGCCAAATTTGCGTGACTACGCATTCTTGACGCGTGGTTGTTGTATTCGTTGGATTTGTGAATTAAGGTCGCCGCCGCGGAGCAATAGACACTTTGCTTATCAATATAATAAGGAGTTTAGGATGAAAGTTGCAGTCCTCGGCGCTGCTGGTGGTATCGGTCAGGCGCTAGCATTACTGTTAAAAACCCAACTGCCTTCAGGTTCAGAACTCTCCCTGTACGACATCGCTCCAGTAACGCCTGGCGTGGCCGTTGATTTGAGCCATATCCCTACTGCTGTGAAAATCAAAGGCTTCAGCGGCGAAGACGCTACCCCTGCACTGGAAGGTGCTGATGTGGTACTGATCTCTGCGGGTGTTGCACGTAAACCGGGTATGGATCGTTCCGACCTGTTCAACGTTAACGCCGGTATCGTGAAGAACCTGGTGCAGCAGGTTGCTAAAACCTGCCCGAAAGCATGTATCGGTATTATCACCAACCCGGTGAACACGACCGTTGCTATCGCTGCAGAAGTGCTGAAAAAAGCAGGCGTATACGATAAGAACAAACTGTTTGGCGTGACCACGCTGGACATCATCCGCTCCAACACCTTTGTTGCGGAACTGAAAGGCAAGCAGCCTGGTGACGTTGAAGTCCCGGTTATTGGCGGCCACTCTGGCGTGACCATTCTCCCGCTGCTGTCACAAATCCCTGGCGTGAGCTTCACTGAGCAAGAAGCGGCTGACCTGACCAAACGTATCCAGAATGCGGGTACAGAAGTTGTGGAAGCTAAAGCCGGTGGCGGATCTGCAACTCTGTCTATGGGTCAGGCCGCAGCACGTTTCGGCCTGTCACTGGTTCGCGCGCTGAGCGGCGAAAAAGGCGTGGTTGAATGTGCTTACGTTGAAGGCGACGGCCAGTATGCTCGCTTCTTCTCTCAGCCGCTGCTGTTGGGTAAAAACGGCGTAGAAGAACGCCAGTCTATCGGCAAGCTGAGCGCATTTGAGCAGAGCTCGCTGGAAGGTATGCTGGATACGCTGAAGAAAGATATCACCCTGGGTGAAGAGTTCGTTAAATAACGCCTTTATGTAGGCCGGATGGCGGTGTTTAACGCTTTATCCGTCCTACAAATATCGCGAATTTGACGCATAAAAAAACCGGAGCTATCTCCGGTTTTTTTACATCATTTCGTTTGTGATTTAGTTTGTAGCCGGGTATTCCTGAATCGTTACCTGCAGCGTCAACTGCTTGTCATCACGCATCACGACAACAGAGATAACAGAACCTGGGCGAATCTCTGCCACCTGGTCCATGGTCTCCAGCGCAGATACCGCCGGTTTGTTATTGACCGAAATAATCAGATCGTTAACCTGAATTCCTGCCTGCGCAGCCGGACCATCTGGGGCTACTTCGTTAACTACAATCCCCTGAATTTGATCCATCCCGCCGCCCTGGGCGTGCAGTGGCGCAATTTCGCGACCGCTGATGCCGATGTAGCCACGAATCACGCGCCCGTCACGAATCAGCTTATCCATGATTTTGGTTGCCAACTGAAACGGAATAGCAAAGCCGATCCCTTCCGGGGTTTCACCATCGTTGCTCTTATCAAATGACAGCGTGTTAATACCCATTAACTCGCCCAGCGAGTTGACCAACGCGCCGCCGGAGTTGCCGTGGTTGATGGAGGCATCCGTTTGCAGGAAGTTTTGCCGTCCAGTCGGGTTCAGGCCAATACGACCGGTGGCGCTGATAATCCCCTGAGTGATGGTTTGCCCAAGGTTGTACGGGTTACCAATGGCGAGGACGACATCGCCGATGTGCGGCACGCGTTTGTTATTAATTGGAATTGTCGGCAGTCCGCCAGTCGCGTTGATTTTCAGCACCGCAAGATCGGTTAACGTATCAGAACCCACTAGCAGCGCTTCGAATACACGCCCATCCTGCAACGCGACGATGATTTGGTCGGCATCATTAATGACGTGCTTATTGGTAATGATATAGCCGCGCTGATCCATGATAACACCTGAGCCGAGTGTGCGGATCTCAAGCTGGTTATGCGCTGTGCTGTTCATACTACGGTTATAAACGTTAACGACGGCAGGCGCTGCACGGCGAACCGCCGGGTTATAGCTGGCGGGCGTTTCATCTGCACTGTCGAACTGTGGCGCGGTAAGCGTATTTATTTTTCGCAGAGAGGGCATCGCGGCCAGCAGAATAGCGCCGACGATTAAACCAATCGCGACCGAACGTAAAAGCTTCACAAACATGATGGCGGCGTCATTAATAAAGGGAACGGCAGCAGCATATCACGAGTTTACCGGACATCACACGGGGGG
>NZ_SZWS01000038.1:0-2315 GCF_005281245.1 Citrobacter sp. wls826 | reverse complement strand
GAAAACCAGTATTATCAACGGCTCGGAAGTGTCTAGATTATCCGTGGCGATTCAGTATCAACCCTGGGCCTCCAGCCTCAGAAACGCCAACTGAATCCCCGCCCCTGTCATATGCATAAACAGAGCCTCATACCGAGGTGTGACCGTGCGTAGGTTGGGTAAGATCCAGGATTAGCATTGTCACTGTGCGATGTGCCGTGCTTACTGGTCTCCCTGAATAGTCAACACGGTTGCATCTTGCGCCCGGCGTCGCAACGCTACGGCAATAATTAATTCGCATAAGCGAATGTTGTGAGCTCCTGCAGTACCTTTACCTTTGTATTTCCTCAATACCTTGTGCGCAAATTGCACCAGATAATTGACAACCTTTTGTTTGTTATTCTGGCTGAGATCATCTTTACCGCAGAATGCAGCCATTCCGAATCCGGCTTGTGATGGAGCTATTCTGATAGCCGCCATCACATCGATACCGGAAAGCGAGTCAGAAACCGTAGCTTGTGGTAAGTCACTCATCATCGGTTTTTTGGGTGAATGAAATTTAGCTACGTTTTCGAGTCTCTTGTCTTATCCTTATCAGCTTTCGGGAGATGCCGGTCTGCCTGGAAGAAGCAAAACTGTTCTTCTGGGTCATCGCCAAACGTTACGAGAAGAGCGAGATGGTCCTGACATTAATCTGCCGTTCGGGCAGAGGGATCAAACGTTCGCGGGAGAGGCAGCACGAAGCTCCTATCAGGAAACACCTGAATCGAACGCCTGGTCAATACAAAGGCATCTGAGGCGGGACAGCCCGGTGATGTGGGATATTTATCTGATCACATGACCTTTCCTATGCTGCATTGGAAAATACCGCTTTGTTTAAAAAGCAACGAAGAGTAGAGCGACAGGAAAGCTAAGTGGCCATGATAGTCCAATCAAGATGGACGCCAGTACATTGATTTTTAGATCTGAATCACTTGACAGTATATACGTGACTACTGCAGATATTGCAAATCCAGTTATATAGAGGTACATTAAAATATGTAATATTTTCATGCAAGTATACCTATTATTGCCGAATAATAATAAGTCTTTGCTAAGAAACCTATTTACCTGACTGCTGTAATACAGTCCTGCCGTCTGGTTTTCTCCAGCATTCATAGTTACCTCAATGCCCCCCAAACACATGGCAGAGAGTAACCACAAGATAACGCACCCCAAGTTCCCCCGAATATCGAGAACTCTTCAGGGGGGGCGACATCTGCCAAAGTGTAGTTCTGGTCAACAACCTGTTGAGCGTATTCGCGTTCAATTTCTTCTTTTCATTGATGTACCTGAATCATAACTCCAAAAACTGGGCGAAAACAAAACCCAGCCAATTTAACCGGTAAGCAAAAAAACCACAGAAAACACCGCGCATACCTTCTGTGGAAAAAAGTGTATATGAATAATAAAAGAAAATAACCGATAGGCTTCATGCATCCTGCGTTTCCTATACGGACAAAAGTATTTCATAGCTTATCTTTTCATTCATGATGATTTTCTAATGATTTCCTAACAACCTCCTGCTAAAGATCGAAAAAACAAGGCAGAACCAATTTACCAATTATTCCATAACAAAGCCGAACGGGGACGGGAACAAACTTCAGCAACTATTCAAATTTATCCCCTGTTGCAACTGGTATTTTATTGGTGGCCATTACTGGGCTGAGATGTAAGCATCCCGCATGATTGTGCCATCCCAATGAAGGAGAGTACTAAACGTGAAGTGCGTTTTACAGAGAATCTGTATCGCGATTAAATTAGTTAAATCCGGTCGGACTGTTAAAGATATCTGTCAGGAACCGTTTTACCACAGCGGTACTGCTCTGGCCGAAGCCCCCCCCCAAAAAAAACTGGCCACTGTATTATAATTTTCCCTGTAATGATTTTCCGATTTGTTTGGTGGTAAGGCATTTTCATATTCATGCCGCCTGTGCAATTGATGGGATTTTGGGATTCCACACACCAAAAGAAATACTATGAGAGGATTTTTATGCCGTAGTCATGGCTAACAATGGGTCTGTTGCTGACGACTTTTTAGCGCAACTGTCGATAAATTATCTCGCACATAATTATTCAGGTAAACAATTCTACAACGCCTCGCAGGGCGAGACTATACATATCACTTGCTGAGTGTGGTGTGGAAAGCTCGGATACTGAATATTCCATGCATATTCAATTCCAGTTGCCTTTTCACCTGCGTGTTGAAAGTCAGGTGAGCATCCCAGCAACTTCTGACACAGAAATGCCCATCCGGTCATCTGAGAGTCAGGCATCAGCCCGTGATAACAGACTGT
>NZ_SZWS01000035.1:0-1173 GCF_005281245.1 Citrobacter sp. wls826 | reverse complement strand
ACCAGGATGCATACACGAAACGTCAACGTCAAAACCGCCGCTCAAGAATCTTCCGGAAGATGTGAATCAGAAATCACAGCTGAACAAATCGTTGATCTGTTTTGCTGGGTCATGGCTGCGACGGAAGGGGAATTACAACCTCTGATTTTTGAACCGCCAGTCGGGAGCTATGAGTTGTCATTAATCAATGAGAACTGCATTGATTATCTCTCTGTCTGGATCCTGGACGGCTATCCGGTAGCTGCTGCACCAGTAGATAATTTTTTTCGCACAATTACGCCAGTAAGTATTAACTAAAGGGGAATATTATGGTCAGTTTTGCTAATCGTTATCGCGCACCGTCCTCTATTCGTCAGAATCGTCCGCTGACTAATGATGAATTACAGCGCATTGTACCCAGTGCATTTTCTTCCGAAAAACATGATTCACGTTCAGAACGCTATACATATATTCCAACTATTGAAATTCTGGATCGTCTTCGTGAAGAAGGCTTTCAACCTTTTTATGCAACACAGTCCCGTACACGAGATATTGAAAAGCGTGAGTTCACAAAACATTTATTACGTCTGCGTCGGCATGATCAGATTGCGGGGAAAGAAGTTCCAGAGATTATTTTGCTGAACAGTCACGATGGTTCCAGTAGCTATAAAATGATTCCAGGTATGTTCCGCCAGATTTGTACCAATGGTTTGGTAGCGTGGAAAGATTTTGGCGAAATTAGAGTGCCGCATAAAGGTGATATTGTCGGACAGGTGATTGAAGGTGCATACACTGTGATGGATACGTTCGATACCGTGATTGAAAATATCGATATCATGAAAGGTATTCAGTTGACTGAGCCGGAGCAACGTTTGTTAAGCGTTGCAGCCCTTGAGTATAAATATGATGGTGCTCATTCACCTGTGACACCTGACCAGTTATTACAGGCTCGCCGTTGGGAAGACAGAGGTTTGGATTTGTGGAGTACATTTAACCGTATTCAGGAGAACGTCATCAAAGGCGGGATTTCAGGAAAGACAGCAAAAGGAAAAAGGACAAAAACAAGAGAAGTCACTGGTATTGATGGTGATGTAAAACTTAACCAGGCACTCTGGAAAATGGCAGAGGAATTCGCAAGACTTAAAGCCTGAATAATAGCCGCTCAAGTGAGCGGCTTTTTTTGTGCACAGAAAA
>NZ_SZWS01000036.1:0-21539 GCF_005281245.1 Citrobacter sp. wls826 | reverse complement strand
GTCTGGCAGGCAAAGAACGGCTCAAAGCCTTCACGCTGCAGGCTTTCGAGGATGGTGATGGTAGGGATGTAGGTATAACGGTCTGAACGAGATTGATGCTTGTCACTCCCGAACACGCTGGGGACATGACTCATCAGTTCTTCGTGGATCAGAGGCCGGTCACGGCGTATCTGGTTTATACGGCCAAAGCGGCTAGCTAATCGCATGGATAACTCCTTATGCGGTGGGTAAAAATACAAAAGGCCACACTTCCCGAGGGAGGTATGGCCTGACTTTGTTTATAACGGTGGTGCGCTACTGGTGGTTATGCAGGGAATTTACGTATGCCATAGCGAGCGATATACCGGTTCAGCCAGTAACCGGCATCCGGCTCAAAGTTCCAGTCTCGCCAGACTATCCAACAATCATGACGGATAACCAGACGGAAATGCGTACCCTGGTCGTCCTCTATCGCAACGTTGAAATATTGAGTCGCAACCAACTCTGCCTGCTGGCGCGTAAACGATCCATCAGGCAGTTCAGTGAGTTCAGGCATACAGGCTCCTTAAAACAAAAGCCCCTGTGGCATAAGCGACAGGGGCTGAATCAAACGGGTAACGAATCGGTTAAGATGCTTTACCACCGACAACCGTGACTTGTACCGGCCGGTAATACTGCGGGTCGAAAACGGACAGTGGCAGGTCAATCTGGTAACCATTACGCTCTTCCGTTGCCTTCATGATTTCGACCGAGTTGACGTTTTCCACGCATTCGTTCTCCAGCGAAGCTTCCTGGGAGCGAGTGGCATCGCTGTCGCCAAATGCAGCCACCGCCATATTCCCCATCGCCAGCGTGTTCCCTCCTTTATCTTTCAGACGCAAGGAGAGTGTCAAAGACCCGAACCCTTCGCCACTTCCGCCGTTGTCCAGGCGAAACTGCCAGACGCAGACATTACCCGGCACCCAGACCATGTCTGTGTTGCGGATACTGATGTAACGCTGTTCTTCGGCCTGAGCAGGTGACAGCAGACATAGGCTCAAAGCGAAAACTGAGATAACGCCTTTCAGCTTCATCATGGATTTTTCTCCTGATTCTCCGGCAGATAGAGTTTCCCCATTTCCTTGCCATCGTGCGAATACACCACCGATTTTTCACCCGTGTAGCTGTCGGTTTCAATCCTGAAGCTCAGAGTGATATTGTCTGCAAGGCACAGGGCTGCCATCAGTGGCTGTACCGTTTTCTGCTGCATGTCAGCAATGTAGTAATAATTGCCTGACTCACAGCCTTCCGGTGACTGGCGGGTTTTCATCACCGTGTATTGCGGTGTACCGAAGGCATCCTTTTTTACCCATTCCTGGGCAATATCGGATTTATGCGACACAACTTTGCTGAACGGTGGCGGAGTCAGGTCTTTAAACCGGGCTATCGTTTTCACACCCGCATCTTCCTTGCTGTCGCAGCCAGAGACCCCCATGGCACTGATAACCATCAAAACGGTGAGAACAGGTCGATACAATTTCTTCATGGTGCTGTTTCCTTATTAATCGTCCGTTCCTTTGCTTCAGCAATTGCCGGTGCGTCGGCACAACTCTGCCAGACTCTGTTGAGCTACCCACTGCTGCAGTTTCTGCTCTGAGGCAGAACGCTTCGCCGCCAGGGCAGCCTGCTGCTGTTTGTTGACACAGTTTTCCGGGAATGCAGCAAGTACCTGGTTGCTGTGAGGTTCGTCAGCCAGCTCCAGCTGATACTGGGTGTCGATGATAGTGAAGTAACACCCTTTCCCCTGGTCTTCGCCCTGATAGACCGATGTCAGGTCGGAGTAATACCCGCTGGCAGGTTTCAAATTCAGCTTGCGCACAGTATGCGTTTTCTTATCGGCGAGAAAATAAGCACCACCACCCCGCTGACGCAGCAGGAATTGCCTGGTCCAGGGATAATTGCCAATCACACTGGCCTGATAGAGCGTATTGTTTAGCGTGTCGTTATCCATGCCATCGGCCGACTTCCAGCCATCCGCCTGCATGTACTGCCAGAATTTGACGGTACCCACGACAGTTTCGGCAGACGTCGGAAAGGTAGCGCCAGCGCAGAGACTGACGGCCAGTGCCGTTGTAATCAGTAATTTCTTCATCATGATTCCTTATGAGGTAAAAGACCGTCGCCAGTTCTGGCGAGCAGTGAGTGAAAAACGTGAAAATGGGGAAGGGCTCTGAGTAATTCCGGTTCGGCGAGAACGTTACGAATCTGAAGGTCGGGCACGAACAGTTCCGGGTGCAAGGTAACCGCATGGATATCGTTCAGCGGAAACACTGCCACGCGATGATGATGCTCGCCAGTCAGATACCAGTGCCCGTCGCAGAGTACGAGGCGGTATGGTGCAAGCCCTGAGCAACGACAACCTTCAGCCAGCAGCGTCACGCGACGATGCTCTGATATAGCCCTGACAAGGCGTGTAAATATGCCTGGCCTGGGCGGCGACAATGACTCCGATTCTGCCCATATGAGGCACGGAGACTCACCGGGCCCACTCAGCAGTGAGCTGACCATGTGGTTATCCATGTCAGGAAACAAAGCCTCCACACCTGACTGACGAGCAAAAGTCAGCACCGCCAGTTCGCGCTGATGGCTACCTGAAAGCAGACGACAGGTGCCGTCGCGATATTCCAGGTCCAGGTACATCAGTCGCTCACGAAAATCCCGGCGGAGGGTACGGAGCGATACACCAAACTCTGCGGCAAGAAGGCCCATATCCAGTGTTTCGCCAGCAACAAGGCGGCTGATAATGAGGGACAGCCGAACCGCCAGTCGCTCATGGCGACGCTCAGTCTGGGACATTAGATTTTCTCCATCCCGTTAACAGGCTGAAAATTAAGTGATTAGTGTAACGAAGGGGTCGGACAGGGTATGGACATGGGAAGGCGTATTTTTTCAGTGCGAGGATTACAGCTGTAATGCGCCTTTACGCGTTGAAGGTGCATTAATCGCTCATTAATTGAGCACGGAAAGGACAGGAAGTGTCCGTCAAAAGCTGTTGTCAGAAGAAAATCCAGTCCCAGACGGCACGGGCAACGGTCACCACGGCTTCCCGCACGGTTCGAATCACAGCCCTTACAGGCGCTGGTAGAAAAGATGATGACTCCACATTGCCAATCATTTCATCCACGGCATTACCAAAGCGCTCGCGTGCCTGCTTTTTTACCGGCTCGGTGCAGAGCCTTCCATGCAGTTGTGTCGTCAATGGGCTGGTGGCCCGGTCAGGCAGGCTACTCATCATGGTATCTACCAGAGCTTCCATACCCCACCCGGTTCGGGCTGACACCACACAAACAGGGTGATGCGGCAGGAACTGCTGTTGTACGGCATTTCGCTTCGCCTTAATCGTCGACATCTGGGCCGGGGAAGGCATGTTATCGGCAACACTCCACTGATGGCAGGGCTCGGCCTTGTCAGCCTGATTAACAACAAACAGCACCCGGCGCTGATACGCCAGCATCACCTTGTGATAGAAGTGTTCATCCACTGACAGTGCCCGATCATCAGCTTTGATGACCCATAACACCAAATCCAGCTCGGGTAGGATGCGACGATACAGTGCAGTGTATTCTTCGTCACGTTGCTCGCTTTCACCAGCACCAGGTAAATCAACAATCATCAGGCTGTGATTGCCATTGCGAAACCGGAATCGCAGCACATCGCGCGTGCAGGCCGCCACATCGCTGACAGGCGTGACTTCGCCCTGAAACAGGGCATTGCAGAGAGAAGATTTACCTGACCCACTTTTACCCATAATGCCGATAACCGGCTCGTACTTCGTGAGGTTGCGGAGGCGTTCAAGGATGTGGCTGCGGAGGCTATGAGGTAATGCTGCCAGCGGTTGTTCAAAGGCCTGAAGGCCGTCAGATTTTTGCATATGGAGATCTCAGCGTGAAAAATAAAAAGCCCCGCGATCCGGTATGGGATCGCAGGGGATTCATGAAGATAATATCCATCTGAAATTATTTGGATTCAAAGTGAGTAGGCAGATTTACGAAATGTAGCTTCAAAAGGATTAATACAGAATCACGTTTGAGCCAGAGATAACTATTAGATTGGATCTAAATCATCTTTTTTAGCAATAGTGAAAAATGATTCCTCTGGCACATTATCATAAGGAAAGTGTTGATATTATTGTAATTGTGGAGTAATGAATCAGTAATTATCGCTTCGCTTCATTGTTAGAAACTCGTCGAGTTCTACGTATCCGTAACGAAGTATGCAATTAATGTCCGTTCACCGTGAGTCGAGAAGGACTACCGATATATTAAAATATTTTGGATGAAGCCCTCCACACGGACCTTTCAGCGTGACTTATATGATTTTTTAATATAAGGATATTTATGTATTTAGGTAGACTAAAAATTTCACGGTTTCGGTCTTGTGATGATGTGACTGTTAGTCTTCGCCCAGATTTGACTGTATTGGTCGGTGAAAACAATGGTGGAAAATCCAATGTTGTAGACGCAATCAGATTACTTACTCTGCCATTGAGCGGACGCCGCGAACGATACCCAGAAGATGAGGATGTGCGTCGCTATTCGACCATCCCAAGTTTTCAAATCGAAGGGGCTTTCCAGGATCTAAGCGATACCCTCAAAGGTCTATTGATATCTGCAGTTCCCGATCCTACCAAGAGTGAGGCTACCTTCGGTTATCGATATGAATCGCGTTCCGAACATGCTCCCCGTGGTAAGACTACCGTGTGGGCTGGACGTTTCGACACCAATGGACCAGAGCTTGGTTCTTCAGAGTTGATCAGACACGTTTATCTCCCTCCTTTAAGGGACGCACACCAGGTGCTTGGTACCAGCAGTGGCACTCGAGTGATGGCATTGCTGCGTAATTTCTTGCCAAAAGAGCAGGAACAGGATTTCCTCGCTGGTGTCAGGCGTGCGGATAATCGGCCTGAGATATTAACTACAATGAATACTGATATCAGTGCAGCTCTCGGACTACTCACTAATGGAGTTCGTCCGCAGATAGCGGCATTGGATTTTGGTAGTGAAACCTTATTCGATGTAGCTCGTGATTTGAGATTTCGTATGGCCGATACAGGTTTGATACCCGAAGATATTCGATCTTCTGGTCTGGGGTACTCAAATCTACTCTACATGGCCACTGTTGTTGTAGAGCTGACTAAAGCCAAAGAGGCAGACCTCACGATTTTCCTTGTTGAAGAACCTGAAGCACATTTGCACCCGCAATTACAGGTACTTGTGCTTGAGTTCCTCTTAGAACAAGCGCGTCAATCAGCATCACGCATCATAGAGCCAGGAAAGCCTGAAGGTCGCATCCAAATTGTAGTGACAACCCATTCCCCCAACCTGACGGCATGGGTTTCTCCACGCCACTTAGTGGTCATGCGTTCGCGACATCGTGAGCAAGATGGAATAGCCATCTCAGAATCAGTTAGCGTGCCTATTGCCGAAATAGGGCTAAAGCCAAAGACATTAGATAAAATTAGCCGATATCTTGACGTGACTCGTTCCGCTTTGCTGTTTGGTAACAGAGCTATATTGGTGGAAGGGATCGCGGAAGCACTATTGTTGCCCGTACTAGCACAAAAGCTTGTGCTAACCAATGACTTAGATGGGTGGCTTAGGTTCAAGGGGGCTGTAATTGTGCCGATTGAAGGTGTGGACTTCCGTCCATATGTAGAGGTGCTGCTACGGCCATATGGTGATGCACGTATTGCTGATAGGCTGATAGTGATCACTGATGCGGACCCAACCGTGTTGGGAAATAGGAAAGTTGATCTGGAAAATCTGGCGGCAACGCATGGAGCTCCAGATGCTCTGATCGTGCTAACCAATCAGCACACATTGGAGCACGAAATTTTTGGCGCTGGAAATGAAAGTTTCCTGAAAAGCGTGTTTCTTCGTTTGCATCGTAATTCACGTAGAGACTGGGAAGCACAGATAGAGGCCATTCCAGAACAAGATCGCCCCAATGCATTTCTTAAATTAATTGAGGCGAAAAAGACTCGTAAAGGCGATTTGGCGCAAGCTATGGCTTCGCGCATTGAGGCGGGTGAACCATTTGTTGTACCTCCTTATCTCATTGATGCAATTCATGGAGCTTCACGTATATGACTGGCATCCACAATCTAACCCCAGAGCAAGAAACATTTGCTGCCCACATTGGCGGAGCCTTCGTTAATGCTTGTCCTGGAGCCGGAAAAACACGCACTATCATTGCTCGGCTAGCGAGGATCGCCGCTACGTTGCCTTCTCGTCAGGGCATAGCGATACTTTCATTCACAAACTCCGCTGTAGACGAGTTTCGCGAACGATGCCTGGCTGCTGGGCTCGATACGCTGTTGCAGTATCCTAGTTTCATGGGAACACTTGATGCTTTCGTCAGGCATTTCGTTGTACTACCAAGCTGTGCGGTATCAAACCAGATACGACCAATCATCCTTGATAGTTGGGATACTCTTGGCATAGAAATTCGTTTATCAGGTCAATTTGCCTTTCGAGGTGAACCGGTAAGCCTAGATTTGTTTGATCCAGAAACCAATATTATTGATCCTGATAGGATCGGACATGCAGGTTTGCAAAATCATGTCCGTCAACATCAGCTTCGATACCAACAAGCAGCAGCACATCGGCGACGATCTTTATTACAAGCTGGCTATATGAGTGCAGGGGACGCACGTGCTCAAACATTGCGGTTGATTAGAGATAATGTAATTGGTGGGGCACTTGCTCGCGCATTAGCGGCACGTTTTCAAGAAGTTATGGTTGATGAAGGGCAAGATTGCAATCCACTCGATCTACAAATACTGACATGGCTCAGAGCACATGGGGTAAATGTTACGTTCGTCTGTGATCCTGACCAAGCAATCTACGAATTTCGTAATGGTAATCCTCAAGGAATACAGATATTTAAGGATACATATCCTATTGCGTCACATAAGGAGTTGACGGGTAATTTTCGTAGTAGTCCCGCAATTTGTCAGTTAGCAGCCTCTTTAAGGCGAGAAGGTCAGGTTGATCGGTCGCTTGGTGAAAGTGCGAATGTTGACTATCCAATTTTACTTCTTACCTACGGTGGCCGGGGTCCAACGGCAATGATTGGTCAGATATTCCTTGAACGGATTACGGAACTGGGACTGGACTCAACCAAGGCGATTATTTTGGCTCACTCAGGCAAAGTTGCGTTACGGGCAGCTGGTGTCACTTCCAGCAATTCAACCGGAAACTCGCGAATTGAGACGCTGGCTCGTCAAGTGTCAAAGTTCTGGTCACCTGCCGCAACCCCAAAAACGAAGGAGAATGTAGTCCAGTCAGTCGAAATATTATTGCTGGATTTAATGGGTGTGCGTCAACCAAATGAGCATCTGATTAAAGCCATAGATCGTCTTGGTATGGACCGGCGTGCCCATCGGAGATGCGCCCTAAGTTTCCTCATCAACCTTCCAAAAACGTGCAGAGATTCGGATGAAGAGCGGCTTGCCTGGATAGCCTGTGTTCATGCGGAAATGGAGAGGCTGCATCTGCCACTCCCAGCTGGTGTAAGCGTACGTCGTTTCTTCCGACAGCCACCTAATGCGCATTGGTCAAAGCATCTTCAAGTGCCCGCAGCTCTCGGTTTTGCATGTGGCAATATACATGAAGTGAAAGGTCGTGAGTACGATGCAGTATGCGTCGTAGTCCCGCCAAATCGAGCCCCTGAAAACAGAGTTGAAGCACTCTTCGAGTCATGGCAAGCGCGAGTAGATGCTGAGGCAAAGCGTGTACTCTACGTTGGCTTAACCCGTGCTCGTAATTTTGTTGCTCTTGCGATACCAAACGCCTTTGCAGGGCGCTGTGTAGATTTGCTGGCCACACGCCAAGTGCCCTATACAAGAGTGGATTTGTGAACCAGAAACCAATAGTTTTCATATCCTATTGATATAAATTAATTTTAAATGGATTTTTCACTATGTGGCATGACAACGAGACAACTGTCGATTATTTGAATTTTGGTGTTGTTGCTGATGCATGTGCAAGCCTGCTAAAGCAGGCTAATGGGGAACCTATTTCTATAGGCGTCTCAGGTGGCTGGGGAGCAGGTAAATCTTCTCTGGTGAAAATGATTGCATCACGCTTGGAGGGCCCTTCATCAGAAGAGTCGTGTAGGGAGGAAAACAATCTAGAAAAGCATTCATTTGTCGTGCTCACTTTTAATCCATGGCTTTACCAAGATTTTGAGTCCGCTAGGAGTGCATTGTTACAAATTGTGGGGGACGAGATTGTTCGGCTTACCGATGAAAATAAGACTATCGCCGACAAAGTATCTGAACTGTGGCGAAGGATAAATCTTCTCCGAGTCGCTCAATTAAGTGGTGAAGCTGCATTGACTTTAACTACTGGCATTCCTATCGGTTCTCTTGGAAAAACCGTTAGTAAATTGGCTGGTTGGTTTACGTCGGATGACAAATCGAGCAATGAATCATCAGATACAGATAGTCTCGAGCTAAGTGCCAGCGGTCTTCTAAAACCGAGTGAGCCATTTTCGATGCCAGCCCATATTCAGGCATTCAGGGATACTTTAGAGAGTATTCTCGAAGAGTTGAAAATCACGTTAGTAATATTTGTGGATGATTTAGACAGATGTTTGCCACAAACAGCAATTTCAACACTTGAATCAATTCGTTTGTTGCTATTTATTCGCCGTAGCGCTTTCGTTATTGCTGCAGATAATGATTTCATAAAAGCTGCAGTGAAGGTTCACTTTGATGGCGCTGGAATTACGGGTGATGTTGCAACTAACTATTTCGATAAATTAATACAGGTTCCACTCCATGTTCCTCGCCTTGGTTTGAATGAGGCGAAAGCGTATCTGGTGCTTTTGTTGCTTGAGCGAGAAACCAACGCAGGCCATTTCAGTAAGGAAAGGTTCAATCATGCTCTTAGCGTTATCCCTGAGAAACTACGTAATAGTTGGAAAGGTGAAACGATCAATCAAGAGTTTTTATATGAATTGGTAGAGCATGTTAATGCACTCAAAAGTTTAATGGATTTAGCCCAAGGTCTTGCGGCTCTTCTTCATAGCTCTTTAGCTGTAAACGCTAATCCCCGGCTAATGAAAAGATTTTTAAATACTGTTTATTTGCGTGATGCTCTTTCTGCGCCACAGGGAATAACGTTAGATATAGCCGCACTGGCAAAATGGCATCTCCTTGAAAGGTGCGACGAAAGCCTTGCTGAGGAACTTGCTAGTCGTGTTCATTCGGATAATGACGGTAGGGTACAAGTTTTGGCGGATGCTGAAGCTGCTGCTGCAGGTCAGAGTAGTTTACCTGAGCCTTTCAAGAATACGCCATTTACGCAGCAATGGCTCCAACTCCTGCCAGCGTTGGGAACCGAGGATCTACGCCCGCTTCTCCACCTCAGTCGTGACTCTGGAACTCGTGACTTCGGTGATGACAATATGACTCCTGATTCTAGAAAATTGAGAGACGCACTGAAAGTTGCAACTAATGGTCATGAATCCTTAGTTGAACTTATGAGGAAAATAGGACCTTCACAGACAGAGTTGGCGATGACTAAGGCCTGGCAGAGTAATAGTGCCTCACGTACTTGGAAGAGTAGCAAAGAAATTGTAATGCTGATTGAGTGCTGCAAGGTTTACACGGAAATTGGAAATAAAGCAGTCAGTTTGTTGGATCAGGCTCCTCTGAAACTTATTGGCCCAGGTTTAATCCCAACTCTTGGTGCTCAGCTATGGGCACAGCAACTTTTAGAACGATGGAAAGATCTTAACGAATTACCAAAAACAACTAGGAATGCAATTGTGAACCTTGGGAGGAGGCGCTAATGGGAACATCAACTTCTAGTGGGGGAGGCCGCGCAGGTTCACCGTTTGATCCTGAATGGTTAAAACCTGAAAGTGACTCTACAACAGGTGGAGGAGATTCGCCTGATTCACCATCGGAGGAGAACGGTGGAAATGTAATGCCTGATGGTGCAATAGCACCAGAACGACGGTTTGGACCTGCTCGTTCGCTACTTGGGGGATATCTGCAAAATGGCAGCCACGATAATTTACGTGGTGCGACAAAAAGCATGGTCTCCAAAGGAATGGGGGGCGCGCGACGAGCTGCTGCTACAATGCGAGGTGTTGCCAGTGGCGTCGGTAGTCTTGGTGAATTCCTGGCGTCTGTTAGGGATGGAAACGACCAGCGAGTGATTGATTGGCTTACTCATGTTCGTCAAGAGAATCTTTCGGCAACAGATCTTACTCTTGAAATTTTGAAAGAGGTTATTCCTGGGACAGGAAGCGTTGATGACGAATCGCTCCGTAATGCTGGCGCGGAGGCTATGGCGCAACTATATGAACTTTATCCAGACGTGGACATATTTAATCTCACGGATGCGCAAATAGCTGAAGTCATGGGGTTGACCATTGCGAATGAGATTTGTAATCGAATAGATCTCCAGCTTGGACAGACTTACGAAAAATTAAAATATGATCCTTTATTAATTCAGGAACGGCGTTCTGATATTCGCGAGTGGGTCGGCGCTGAGGTTAGAGTGGTATTGGAAAAACAAACTACAAAAAATACAGAACCGAAAAGCTTGGCTCAGTCTATTCTCTTCTCTGCCTTAGAGGTATTTTCAGAATGATTAAAGTTATGTGTGCTAAAGCAGAACTGATTCCAGCGCAGGTTCCTGCTGATGAGCGAGTATTCTCCTATTTTAAAGGCGCTAAGCGTGCAGGTGTTGGTACAATTGCGAACCGATGGCATGGTGCATTAAAACGGGGTGGGTTTCGACCGTCAACAGAGATTTGGGATTTTGTACAGTTTTGCCTGGCGGTATGTAGCGCGGATCTATCAAGCCCTAGAAGAACAAGTGCAGATGGCTGGACCCGGAATATTCAGCTTACGGTTGGATTGTGCAATCCAGATAAGTGGCTACCGCTAACATCCGATCTTGAAGATATGCTAAAGGTTCTAACTGGTGATTATTGGTTATTAAATTTCAATAATGCAGGCATGGAACCTCCTCAAGGAGATGGCGCTTTTCTCACAAATGATTGCGTATCTTTATTATCCGGAGGGCTGGATAGTCTAATAGGTGGAATTGATTTGGTAGCTAAAGGTCGAAAACCACTATTTGTTTCTCAACTCGCCCATAAAGATTCCGAGCGACAGAGGGCATACGCATCCATGCTGATGGGAAAAGGTTCACATTATCAATGGAGTCATGGCATCAGTTTCAAAGGATCGCGCGAGCCTTCGACACGTGGTCGCTCATTAGCTTTTTATGCATTTGCATTGCTTGCCTCAACGAAAATAAACTTACCAAAACCAACAATATTTATTCCCGAAAATGGGGTGATCTCCATAAATCCTCCTTTGGTTCCGGGGCGCGTATCCAGCTTGAGTACTCGTACAACTCATCCTATGTTTATCGATATGTTGCAAAGAGTTCTGGATAATTTGGGCATCCATGTGCAGCTTGAGTTGCCGTACCGTTTCAAAACTAAGGGCGAAATGATGCGGGAATGCCTTGACCAAGATCTTTTGCAAAAATGGGCTGCTGATTCTACGAGTTGTGGCCGTTTTCGAACCTATAATCGTCAGCACTGTGGACGTTGTGTTCCTTGCTTGATCCGTCGGGCTGCATTCCTTGCATGGAAACCTGGGGGGGATACTACGTCTTACCGCTTTGAATCTGTTGTTGGCAGTGACAAGTCTAGTGCGCCAGATGATCCTATGGCTGTAGCACTTGCCATCCTTGATGTAAGGAAGAGAGGGCTTGACAGATTTCTTGGTGGTTCGTTGGTTTTTTCACCGATTAAAGAGCGGCCGATGTATCGTAGAGTTTTGCAGCAAGGTATAAAAGAGCTAGAAAGTGTACTCGTTCAGGATAAATTGCTTTGATTGATTTTCACTGTCACGTTGATTTGTATCCCAAGGCTAGAGATGTTTATGCTGGTGCGATTGAGCGTAATGTTTTCACTTGGTTAGTTACTACGAGCCCAAAGGCTTTTCAGGCTACAAGTCATGTTTTAGAAAAACATGAATCGGTAATGATCAGTCCTGGACTTCATCCTGAAATTGTCGCTGATCGTTTCCAGGAATTGGAAATGCTTCTTGATTTGATTCAAAACGTAGCTGCTGTAGGTGAGGTTGGATTGGATGGTTCAAAACGATATTCCACCAGTTACGCGATGCAACGTCGAGTGTTTTCCGAGGTAGTCAGGAAGTGCCACGATGTTGGGGGACGAGCAATGAGCATTCACTCAAGACAGGCCGTTCCGGATGTGCTGGCTACCTTAAAAGCGTTCCCCTCTCACGGAATTCCTATTTTACATTGGTTCACTGGAAGTGTTACAGAATTGAGGAATGCTTCAGCGCAGGGATGCTGGTTCAGTATTGGTCCGGCTGCTTTCAACTCTGCCGCTGGGAAAGCTCTTGCTACTAAGCTCCCTAAAGACAGGGTTGTGCCAGAGAGCGACGGGCCATTTGCTCAATTTGACAATCGAACTGTGATGCCATGGGATTTCAATATTACAGTTCGATTGCTGGGTAAGGCGTGGTCAATGCCTGAAAATGATGTAAAGCTACAATTGTTAAGCAATACGAAAACGTTGCTTGGACAGATCGGGGGCAATCGAATTGCTCTCAACTTCTAACGAAATGGTATTGAATCACCACGAGTTTAACAAACATTTTCGATGCCGGATGGTGTAAACCGAATGCCGTTTGTAGGCAAAACAAGTAGTCGCTGCTTACTCGCCTCGTAATCCATAAGGGGAACTGGCAACGAGAGCGATATCACCGATGAGTTTTTCTGGAGCATCATTATTGTGCGCGTTTGATCGCCAACACTAAGCATGCTGGATTTTGATTCTACAAAAGGAGAGTGTTATGGAATCTGCTCGCGATAAACGCACTGGAGAGATTGTTGAGGCTGAGGATCTCTGGTTGCTGGATAGCGTTGATACTGAAGGCTATGTGTGCTGGGGATGTGGTATAACCATGTATCCTGCTGCATGGGAAAAAGATAAAAAAGTCAGAGCCTATTTTAAAAAGAAACGTCATATCCAACATCATCATGACTGTGACGCTGATGCTGAAAGCATAGTAATTCGAAAGGGTCAGAAGGAGAGTGTCCGCAACATACTGGACAGTGCTCCAGGTTTAATGCCTTCGGGATTAAAGTTGATAGAACAACGCCCGGTTGTGGAACCTGATATTGCAGGTGGTGAAAACAAGCCCAGTTCGACGCGTTCAGCATCCTCAGGAACTGGGGAAGGCCATTCACCCGAACGACAATCCCGGCGTCAAGTAAATACCATCCGCAATATTTGCCGGGCCTTCCTCCGCTTCCCATATGATCGAGAAATGTCGCTAAACGTTCCTGGTATCAAGGGGCTAACTTACTCAGAGGTGTTTAAAAAACTCCAAAGTAAAATTCAGTTCTACCCCGAGCCAAAGATCTTTTATGCAGAACTACTCTGGAATAAATTTGTTGAAGATGATGACAAGCTCATCATCCCGTTGTCTGGCGAGTGGGCAGAAGACGAATCCGGAAAGCGTAAACCGTCCCGAAGTTATCAGATCCACATAACTTGGGCTGGGTGGTCAAAAGCTAAGCGTACTGTGGTACGTAAAGAGTTGGAAGCTGCTCGGACAGAGGCACAGGAGGCTAGAGCAAAAAGATTGAAAGATAAGGCTAGGGTCTTCTTTATCGGTGAGCAAAGTGCTGATAACCCGGAGATCTTCTACGTCACTGATTACCGTTTAATTTGTGCGCTCGTGGGGCATATGACTTAATTCTGACGTAAAAAAGCCTTCTCACGCAGAGAAGGCTCAAATCAAATCACAATTCGATTTGGCTACAGCCGAAATTACGGTCCCCCTCACCAAAAACTTTGCTTTCAACTTTAGTGAGGTAGTCCAGTCGGGTTAACAGCGACTGGTAGTTCTGCTGGAAGTCAGTACTATTGGTATCCAGCACATACTTACAGTTATCAGGAAAATGGACCAGACCAAGGTGATCGTCTCTCTCCAGCCTCAGGGCGCTGTACCAGGCTCCCGTGATCATCCCTCTCAGGTTATCGTCTCGATCGTAATCCCCGAGGTGGTAGTAAGCGTCTTTGTTGAACAACAGGCAAATGTGGTAGTGGCATTTGCCTGACTCAGAATACTCTTTTGCCCACATAATATATAAAGGGCAACGGTAAATGCGTTTACCCTCACGCTCCTTACGGGTACGGTCAGCCTCCAGCTTAGCTCTGAGGGACTCACGCATCCGGGATATCACCCCAGGTTCCAAGTTAGGGAAGCAACAAATATTGTCACCGTTATCGACTATTTTTGGATAGTGGAGATCGACACGTACCGCCGTTAACCTGGGGTAACGGTTAGTCAAATAACATAATAATTTATTAATCTTGCTTCTATATTCGAGAACGTGTTCTCCATGCGTACCTTGATATGTTTTCATAAAATATACCTGTAGTAGGACCTACGGTCTATAGCAGACCGTACAAAGATGCCATACAGGCAGGGCTATTCTTGGTCACTGTTGTCGGTATATACTGGTATCAGATCTTAGTACGGACATACTGATCTGATTACTACTCTTACAGGTTAATACAAGTAGTAAGGATATATAATACCTATCCAACATCTAAATTTGAGACGAAGGTAGCCCCAGCCTGTGATGGCTGTTTAAAAGTTACTCTGTAATTAGTTACAGTAATGACTCTTTAATAAAGTGATTATTTCGTCTTGTCTTTTCTCTGTTCGTTATATAAAACCATCGACAGGTTGTATGAAAATGGTTTTCCCTCTTTTCTCTGCCCGTATTTTGTTTTGCGAATAAAGTGTACTGAGCAGTTCATTCACTTTACTCCGGTTCCTGAACCGGTTTGGACCATATTGCATGATGGTTGTCTTCCTGATATACGGCACCACACACCTGTAGCAATAATCTTTTATCCACGAGTAAAGCTCGTCTGCTTCTGAACTTACCAGCAGTAACGTCTGGGGTTTAGAGAAAATTCTCACATACTCATCCACATACCAGGCGATTATATCTACTGCGGCTTCCACGGCAGTAAGGGATATGTCTCCTTCATCGCCGTTAAAGTAATGCAGCAGTGCAGCGATCCTCGCCATATTCTCCGCCATTTTAGAAGCATAATCCTTAAAATCAGACAGGAGGCCAATCAGCCCCATTTCTGACTCGACTTTGTTATAAAATTCGAGCCAGCGTTTTTCTGCTTCGGGAGAGAAACGCAGACACTGACGCTCATTTCCCTCATTTCTGGCAATGCTCTCGTTAACAATGTCTATAAGTCGTTGATGAAATACCGGCAGATGCTCACTTGAGACAACCGGGCTGGTAATTTGCCTGTAGCCCTGTGTTGAACTAGGTTGACATATCAGACATCGGGCGAAGAATCCGATCCCTTTCGCGGCATCGCCTTTTCGTTCCAAATACCCTTTTTTAAACACATCAGGCTGAATCATCAGCCCCAGCGTCATTCTGGCATCTTTGATTAATTTATCTGGCTCGCTTTTTCTTTCCACGGGAAACATTGCACCATCCCACATTTTATTGATGAAAGGCAGTTCATTTAGCGCGTAGCCGTTAAAAATGGTGCCAGCTTCATCAGACATAAGCCCGATGGACCGCCAGCGTCCACAGAGAGAGTCTTTCATCGCCGCAGGTGTGGCATCGTTGCATATCTGCCTGAACCTGACCGGTGCTTTCGGGGACGCCGCCAGTAGCGCTTTCAGACGTTCGCTCGTAGCAGAGTGATCTTTATTACGACGAATATCTGATTTCAGTTTCGACATCAGGGCTTTCTTTTCAACATTAAAAGCCATTTCCTCATTCCGCCAGATAATCAAGTCCTGGGTATATTTTTCAAACCATTCTTCTTCCAGTTGATATAATGGTTTCATCAGCAGTTTGTCCACCGTGCTTTTGCGTTCTCCAGATTCCGCCAGTGTCAGTAAAAAAAGTGATACCGGGCTGCGCAGATTATTCAGTCGGCACACATCAATCCGGTTCTGGCAGGCTAGCGAAATAACCCCCAATACCGATGCAGCAATCAAAGCCTGGGGAGCCTGCGTATGATGTTCCACTTCATAAACCGCATTTCGGATGATCTGCGGGAACACATGTACAGGGAAAGGACGACCACACAGCATAGATACCTCTTATTCATTAACGTTTAAAATGATTCCCCTCACATCGCTATGCCGCTATTAATGGCAGAAATAGCAGGATGAACACGGGGCACTCAAAAAAAAACACAAAAAAAATAAATGTAAAAAACACATCGATACTAACGCTCATTGATCCAATAGAGCAGGTCACTTAGTAACCACCCACAGGATTTCAGACCAATGGACTTACGCGGTGGAAACTTACCAGACTGTTCCAGTTTCCACGCTGTTGAGCGAGAAATAGAGGTAATATATTGCCGCTCTTTTTCTCGTACTAATCGATCGCAAGTTTCACCGTAATCTCTTAAGACTTTGATACGTTGTTCATTAGTTAACTTAAAAGGCATCATTTGAGTTTCCTTGTTGATAGCGTGAAATTATCATGCTCGTGCCAGGAAGCATGCGCAACATCCACGATGCTCATTAAGGATTGCGGTCAAAAAACACATAATCATCAGCTACTTAATAAATTATTACTTTTCCCTTATTAAGGGATATCATGCTATGACTGAGGGAGTGTGTACTCAGAAAACCATATATTACAAAAGTGATATTTGAGGGATTCATGCTGGAGAATAAGAGAATCATTGAAGGGGGATAGCTTAAACCACCCTTCATAAAATAAAACTCTCACATATGATCTGAGAATTACGAGTATATAAATAACTCTCAGATAAAAAGAGTTTACTGTTTAGTATCCATTTTTTTGAATTCTGTACACCAGCCCTCAACAGTCTTTAACTGGAAGGAGTAAACAATATCATGTGACTTTGCGAGAGAGTCTAATTTTTTAACAAAATCCTTTGCAGTAAATTTGTATTCTGGATAACACTCTTTGCTAAGAAGATAAATTGCATTTAATGCTGGCGGTCTGATTTTAGTATCACCATTGTTATTTTTAAATTTTTTTTCATTATTTGATAACTCTTTTTTTAGTTCGTTATTTTCGGTTCTAAACATTTCAATGTCTTTGATAAAATTTTCTTTATCAACAAGGAAGTTTTCCTTATCTTTATGATAATTTTTTATATCACCTAAAAGATTATTGTTTTCCCTTCTTAAATCATTATTTATCCTCAGTAGCTCTTCAAAATTTTCTCTTGTAAAATCAGGCTTATCAAACATTTTTTATCCTTATAGAATCAATAAATAGCTTACCACCAAAATAAATTACGATACACAATGTGAAATTAACTGGACTAATCTATCCCCAAACACCTACAATTCTAGCAGCAGCTATAAGGAAATTTTTCATGAGAAAACATACATCATCTCAAGTGACCAAAGCAAAAATCCTCCGCGCCGTTGCCAGCTCGACCGCGATAGAAACCGGTGTTTCTGTGCAAAAAATTGAGCAGCAACTCAAAAAAAATCAGGCAAAGGCAAAAGCCGTGGGCCTCGCCCGTTAATCTGGCAATATATCGTCCACCAATTGCATCATGGGGCTGTAGTTCCCTGATACGCCTGCCTGTATTGCCTTGAAGTAAAACGCCTTGTGTTCATCCCACAGGCTGTAATCCAGTAAGCCCTTCCCCGCCATAACCGATAGTGCGTCGCAAAGTAGCCTCGACAGACGCCCGTTACCTTCTCTGAATGGGTGGATCAAAATAAACTCCACATGGCATTCAGCCAGATAACTTACCAGCTCCGGACGAGCCAGTGATTTGAGTTCACCAGAGGAAGAAAGAAACTGCCTCTCGAAACCATCAAGAAGCAGCGGAATCCTGTCGGCAGCAGCAAACTGGAAACCGTCCTTAGTTAAGTTGGCATTACGCAACCTCCCCGCCCAGTCGTACACATTCCCCAACCATTGACGATGCCAGCCGCTGATATGCTCAAAAGCCAGCGCCGCTGGCGGCTGGCCTTCAATAAATAGCTGTTCATAAAGCATCAGCAACAGGCCAGACTCCAACGTCTCCATTTCCTGTTCATCAATGATCCCCAGCTTATTAGCCAACACCAAGCCTCCAGAGCCCGGTTGATACCGCTCTTCTGCCGAATTAAGCTCATATTTTGCCAAGCTCTTACCTCCGCCCAAACAAGTTCACAACGTTGTTTTCCTGCTGTCGCTGATAGTTGTTAACCCGATCCTCCCAGATCTCAAGCGCCCTACGCTTTTCAGTCAGGTAATCATAACGATCATAGTGTTTCGAGCTGACGTCATTCAAAGCATGATTCTGAATACGGTCACGGATCTCTTTGCTGATCCCGGCTTCCCCCATCAACGTTTTACAGGTTCGACGTAAATCTCGCGCCGTGAAAACTTTAAACTCAGGATTAAAGGCCCGGAAATACATGATTGAACGCGCCAGGCTATCAGTGCGTACCGGGCGCTCACTGTTGGTCGATAGAGGAAAAATATAGGGACTGCTGCTTTCCTTCGTCAGCTCTTTCACTGAGGCTAATTCCTGTAATGCCGATTCAGTCAGCGGGATCAGGTGCTCACGCTTGTTTTTCGATACATCGGCTATGACCAGTAACGTCTTTTGCTGCCAGTCAATCGCGCTCCATTGGCTGGCAATCATTTCAAATGGACGCTGCCCGCCAGCATAAATACAGAAGCGAATAAGATGCTGCATCAACGGCCCAACGTTAGTTGCCTGAGCGAACTGCTCCATGACAAAACGAAGCTCTTCCAGCGTTAACCATGTATCACCCACTTTCTCCGCTGAGGACTGCTTCGGTATGGCCGATACCGGATTAACTTCAAGCCCGAACGTAATGCCCACGCTGGTATTCATCGGATCGTTATCGGCTTTCAGGCCGTAGTTAAATGCCGCCATCAGGTAGGAACGAATTCGGTTCGCATGGACCACCGCATCACGCTGGATAATGCCCGAGAGGATGGTTTTGATCTGTAGAGGCGTCACGTCCTTCGCTTTGGTATCACGAGGAATAACCGTGTAGCACTCTTTTTCAAGACGCTTTAGGACATCGGCCCAGGTCCGCTTATTATCGAGCTTCATCTTGTTAACGTAACCATGCACCAGCTCTTCAAACGATCCCTGCGAACGATGAAGCTGCATGATGTGCTGCTCGGCCAGGCGTTGTTGCTCAAGTTCTTGTTGCGGCTCTTTTCCTTCAATAAGCCAGGCACCATACTTTTTCGCCAGCTCATTGGCCGTCACCAGTTTCATCTCAGGCCAGATGCCCAACTGGATGAACTTCTCTTTCTTCCCTTTCTCAACGTAATAACGGAAATAAAAAACCTTACTGCCTGAAGGCTGAACCTTAACACCAAGTCTGCCGGTGCCACGCTGAGCGCTGTTGCTCCACACGTAGTACGCAGTACTTTTTGTCTTCAATCCACGTATAGCAGTCTCGGTAAGATTAGCGGCCATAAATCTACCTTTATAAGGATGAGCATTACCTGACCCGATGCCAATTTCGGGTCAGGTAACGGGTCAGGTAAGGATAATACAATGAGGATATCAGGCAACCAAACAGAAACAAAATTAACATCATAACCAATTGATTATAAACAATTTAAAATACAATAAGCGTCAATGGCGAACGATTAGAAACATGCCAATTTTATGACTCATAATCGCTTGGTCGCTGGTTCAAGTCCAGCAGGGGCCACCAAGATTCAAGGACTTGCGAGAAATCGCAGGTCCTTTTTTTTGGGGGTTCTTCCGTAGCTGTTGGCGCGAGCCAAAAGGATTCCTGCTGGAACAAATCAATATCTGTTCGCACCAAAATGTGAAATAAGAGCCGGGAAGAATACGGCAGGCGGGGCCTGAAGATATATTACGGGATGCCTCTGTCCAGCAACAAGCTGGTCACTGTCCCCCCTCTGGACGTCGCCATCCAGAGATGGAAACGTCCGTTAGAGTTTGATTCGATAGTCAGCTCAAACTAGCTCTTTGAGCTGCTCCTGCATATAAGTTGAAAAATACTCTGGGTTCTTGATAAGGATGCGGTTACCGGAGGCCACTTTTTCTGCCCATCCGGCCACTTTTTTCGTGAACTCGGGATTCCATCCCTCCTGCTCACCCCGTGCCATCACAGCTTCTGGACTTGCTGGCACACCTAAGTCATGCAAATACTTTAAGATTCCCTTAGCGGTACTTTCATCCATTGAATGGGGTACTGACGCCGAAGTGTTCATACCACCAATAAAATCCAATGCTTTCTCAATTGCTGTTGGCATGCTCTTATCCTTAAAATTAACCACGTGAGAGACACATTTATACTATGTACCCAACTCCGCCGGGATATCAAAGAGAACATCACCTTTATTTGATTTACCCCGCAGCTAAACGCTTGCGGCGGCTGTTTTCTGCACGATTAATTCGCTATCCCGGCCAAAACCAGCCCGGTCGCTACCGCATTACGCGGCCCTTCGGTACCACGGATGTTGCCCTGTCCGGCAACCACGCCGTAATGCGCCAGCGCGTCGGTGATCATCTGCGGGATTTCGAAATCCAGCGAGGAGCCGCCCACCAGCACCACAAAAGTCATATCGCGAATAGAGCCGCCGGGTGACACCTGGCGTAAAGCGCGCAGGCAGTTGGTCACAAAAACCTTCTCTTTGGCCTGTCGGCGCACCAACCGAATTTTTTCCAGCGAGGTCTGGTTATCTACCGGGATCAGCTCGCCGTCTTTCAGATAAACGACTTTGGCAAACACTGACGGACTGAGCGGTTCGCGAAAAAACTCCACCGCGCCGTTCTCGTGGCGAATGCTGAACAGGCTCTCCACTTTTGCCAGCGGGTATTTTTTAATTTCCTCCGCCAGATACGGATCGCTTAAGCCCAGCTCGGTTTGAATCAACAGGCTGACCATATTCCCCGCGCCAGCCAGATGGACCGCTTTCACAACGCCATCGCTATTGATAATGGCGGCATCGGTGGAGCCTGCGCCTAAATCGAGGATCGCCAGCGGTGCAGCACATCCGGGCGTTGTTAACGCACCGGCAACAGCCATGTTGGCCTCCACGCCGCCGACTTCAACCGGGATGTTTAACCGGGCGCTCAGCTCACTGGCGATGGCCTGCATCTGTAAGCGATCGGATTTCACCATCGCCGCAATGCCAACGGCGTTCTCCATTGAACACTCCCCGGCAATACCGCCCTGCACCTTGCGCGGAATAAACGTATCCACCGCCAACAGATCCTGAATATACACCGCGTGCATGTCGTGACCGGTCAGCGAGGCCATCACCTTACGCACTCGCTCCAGCATGCCGCCTGCATGCGTACCTGCTTCACCACGAATATCGCACACGGGCGCACAGGTGCTCATCGCCTGCATAATGGCCTGTGCGCCTTGCGCTACGTCGGCTTCACCGCCACGCTTTTCGCCGCGGATAAAGATCTTACCCGCCGGGATCACCCTT
>NZ_SZWS01000059.1:0-20300 GCF_005281245.1 Citrobacter sp. wls826 | reverse complement strand
GCTGATGGCGCTGCATGATGCAACAGGGATAACGCATGAGCTGACGGGATGGACGAACGATGTCCTGGCGATGGCGAAGATATTCGGTGATGAACGCGCCCTGGAGTTCTGTACCCAGAATCTGATAAACGGTGTTAAGGAGATTGTTAACAAAAGCTCGGAACAGAATGTTGAAGCCCAGCTTTCTGTATTACCCCAGGAAACATATATCTCTCCTCCTGCAATGGATTATTCTTATTACATGTATGTCCAGAATGAGAAATCTAAAGGAACAGATCCGAAGGATATACTAACTCGCGAAGAGTTCGAAAAACAGATAAAGGGAAAACAAAACGAAGTTTATAAAAAACACCAGGTCGCTAATGATTGGTCTAAATATGCTCGAATGATCAATCAGAGCAAATGGGATTCTTTTAATAAATGTTGTGCTGATCTTACACAAAAATTGATGAGCAACTCGCTAAACTGATTATCTATCGTTGTGAATGGTTACAGACTTCTTTATTTATAACAATGTTACAGGATTTTTTCTCTAATGACCCTGTTGATAATGCAAACTATCGTGAAATTGCTGCATTCGCGATGGCTGGGCTTAATGAGTCGCCATCAGGTGTAAAATTGCTGGATGACTGGATCGACGCATATACCACGGCAAGTAAAACTAATCTCGTCTGGAGAACACATTTTTATAATAATCCAGAAATAATGGCAGATGCAGAGCCATTATTGGCTAGCTTGCAACAGTGTAGCATATCTCCGGTTTCTGAAAATGATGTGCTCTACTTTTTTGAGAAGAATGGCGCTAAACTTAATAAAATATTTAAAGGTTTTGAAAAAGCAACGAGTGAAATTTCAAAACCTCTGGATAGCAATGCCGTATTCTCGAAAAGAGTGCTGTATAAAATAGATCAGCACATGGTTACCGTGGGGACCAGGTTTTTTTCCGTATCACGGATTGGACCTGTGCTCAATACCATGAATGACCTTATAGTTCGAACTCTTTTTTCGCTATCTTCTGGAAAGTCAGAGTTAGAAACAAAAATGTTGTTCAGTAAATATTTTGGCTGGGCAACGGAGCGTAGGGCTTACATTACTGGCACTGTTTTTTACAGCACGCAAAGAGCCATTCGGGCTGATCGTCTCCGGGTGGCGAGTAATAAATATGCCGCACTTGAAAAAGCGTATGCAGATTATCTTCGCCAGCCTGCAGGATCTTCTGGTTATGCGGTGACCAGTATTAGAATTTTTGTTTTATTTTTCAATGTGGTCGAACTGTATAACCAACTCGATAACTTTAACAATAAACCCTCTGACTATGCCAAGGTAGTCAGCGCAATATCGGCAACGGCAAGCGGGATTATTGATATTGCAACACCTGCAATGGAGGTCATTCTTAAAGAGAAAAATAGTCTCCACTACATGAAAATGTCTGGCGCAGGATGCTCGCTGATAAGTGCCGGCCTTTCGCTGGGATTAGATTTTTCCACATTGTTGAATAAAGTTAGCTTACCGAATTCCAGTAAAAAATGGGCATTTACCGGCTTATATTTAGTTAAGACTCTTAGTGATGTTGCCATTATTGCCAAAGCGGAAGGGAAATTGATGTCGGTGTTGATTGAACGCTTTGGTTGGGATACCGCTAGAGGGGGATTGGCCGTATGGCTGGGAAAAGCCGCAGCACCACAATTAACAAGATTAGGTGTCGAATGGGTAGGGTTGTTGGCTTCGTGGGAGGTTGCCCTGTTATTGATGGTGGCTGAATATATTTTGACTGAATATTATTCACGTGATGCGTTACAGTCGTGGATTGAGAATAGTTTGTTTGGTGATGATAATTCGATTGATATCGATAGTTATGCGCCGGAAAAAATAAATATGTTTATTGATGAGGCCCGAAATTCACTGCAAGAAAGCACACGTCAATTATCTTCAGGTAAAAAACAACAACGTGGAAAACCAATAATTTACTGGCCATTTATTATCTATGATGAGCCGGAAGTCCCTGCTGTGGTTTAATTTTGGAGCAACGAAATATTATGACAGAAGATGATGAACTGTTCGCCGATATGCCCCGGGCCTATATCCGGGGGCTGGAGAAGGGTAAAGGGTATGTGAAAGAAAACTATCTCCGGGAGCGCTGGGAATGGATAAAATTAAGACAAACCATTGCGTACTATGAATCGGAAGGCAAGAAGAAGCATAAAAAACGGCTGGCGGAACTGTATCGTGAAGAAAAGCAACTGGCAAAAGCGCTGGCTGATATGCCACCGGACCCGATACTGCCCCCGCCAGCCCCGCTGATAAAGGTCAGGGGAGTGGTGAAAAACTATCACCAGCGCTGCCTGACGCACTATTTTGACACCAAAGCCTATCCGCAGACGTGGGAGTATTTCAGCAGGCAGGATGAGAACATGGCGTCTGCCGCGATGGTGCTGGCCTCGATGGGCTCAGCGGCAACGGCGCAGGGCATGGTGGCGAGCAATGAAGACAGGGTTCCAGCTGCTGCGTGGTACGTTACTGGCGAAATCAACGGTCGGCAGTTTTCGGGGTGGCTGGGAGCGCCCTATTGTCGGGAAGGTGAGGAAGTGGAACTGATTGCCGCGCCGGTGGGAGAGGAGTACCTGGTCTATGCCCTTGTCCGGCCGCATGCGCGCTCGCTGACTATGCCACCGTGGTGTTACCAGGGAGTACGACGGGCACGAATTGACGGGATGAAAGTCCCCATTTCGGTCGTTATTTTGTTAATTATTCTGATGTTGATAGTGTTTATTTATCAGGATGGCTGGATTGTTAGTGAAAAAATGGTGAGTGGGGTAACGATGTTCCTGACCATGGGAACCTTTCTGTATATCCTTCCTGCAATATGGGCAATCTGGCGACGCCACCCCTTTCCGAAAGAACAGTTGACGGAGGAGATATTGACTGTTGCTGGCTGGGATAATGTGACGAATATTGATCTTCGGAAACTCGACAAGAAAAATATAAAAGAATTTAAGAAGCAAGGGCGGTCTGTTCGATTACTTAAATCAGGATGGTGGTTTTTTTACTATTAGTTGACAATTATTTAAGTTTTGAATTTTAAAGCTAATGTTTTTGACGGGAAAGATATTAATATTATCTGATCTTTATCTAATTGTATAAATGTGTAGGAAGGTGTGCTTTTATCTTTTTCGAAAGTTTATATGTCGCTAGTTATATTTTTTATAGTGAGGGTTTATGTTTCAAGGTTTGGTCAGGCTCAATGATCCATTAAGTAGTGGTGGTAAAGTGATTTCTGTTTCGTCAACGATAATTATCGATGGTTTAGGTGTTGCACTGCTTGGTGATACTGTTATATGCCCAATTCCATTTCATGGCGTAAATAAGATAATCCAGGGTTCTCCAGAGTGGATCTCAGATGGAAAACCAGTAGCCGTGCATAAATGTATCTGCCAATGTGGTTGTTATGTTATTTCAACGCTTCCCTGTACGGGGGTCTGGTAAGTTAAAATGAGTTGGAATATTCCAGATAAAAAGATAATACAACCTGTACCTTCTATTAGGTGGGGCCGCGATAGTGGTATTTTTTTCTCATTGTTAATAACTGTTGTTCTGCTATTCAGTTTATTATATTACATTACTCATAATAATGAGTCTTTTTATTATGCTTTTGTAATATCTTTAATTATTTTTTTAGCATTCATTATATACTTAGGTCTTCGATTATTTCAGCGAGGATTGTCTCTTGAAAAAAATGAAATGATATTAACGGAAGGTTCTAATATTGATTGTAAGTGGTCTGAATGGGCTTCTGATTATTTAAGTGTTGTAGATTATAGTTATCTCTTTCCCGAAGATTCTCAGATGCTAAATTTACTTGAAGAAAATGAGTTCAATGCAATTGGGGCCAGGGCGTTAAATTTCCCAGAATCGATTGGCTATACTGCTTTATTTCATGAGTTATTAGCTCCCATAAGAGCTAGATTAATGGATGTTACTTCTGAAAATGGTTTGATTATTAATTTTATTGTTGGTCAGGTATCGGGGGTTTCAACATGGCAGTCTTTTTTATTGGCCTGGAAACAACTTGGCCTCTCTGATGCTATAATTAATAGCAGTGAATTTATCTTTCACAACTATGTATTAAATATTGATGAATGGCTAAGTGTTACGGAGGATAAATTTAGATTAATTATTGTAGGGGAAAAGTCAACGGATATTAATAATAAACATCCTGGTACGGGGGATGGTATGTGTGCTTTTCTTTTTGCTCCAGCGATTTTAATTAAACAGAATAATATTGCCGAGAAGGCAAGACTATATAGATCTATTTCTACAAATGAAGATAATCTGATCAAAGATCTTAACAATTTGATTTTTTATCAGGCCAGTGTCGGGATGGTTGATAATTTTTTGATAGGAAAAAATAGCAATAAAAAAGATGTAGCTAAGGCAGCTGTTGTTCTTAACGAACATAATAAAAATCTTGAGCAGTATTATGCTGAATTATATGTTGGTATTCATGGAGAATTTGATATCTGGGTGATGTTAATGTTTTCTTTATTAAATATAAAAGATATAGATGCTGTTGATCTGATATTCTCAGAGTCGGATGGAAATATTATATTGTCGAGGGTTAAAAAAATTAGAAGTCGGGAATAGATATATGCAAAAGTCTAGCTTGTTGCGATTATGTGGTTTGTTATTTATTTTGGTTGTTGTTGGTTTGATATGCTATGTAGTACTTTATTACTACGGGGGGTATTTCGGGGTGACAACCCCAACAACCAGGATCATAGTTATCACATCGATTTTATTAGCACTGTGTTATATTTTTAAAATATGGCAGGTGAATGCGTTGAAATCAGTGTTAGGAGCGTATGTACCATTATTAAAATATAAAGCCATTGCTTATTTTCTTTTACCATGGAAGTCAGCTTATGAGTCAAATGTAGAAAATAATACTGCAGCCACATTGGACAGCAATATATTCATTAACTTCTACTCTACACTTAAAGATAACTACGGTCGCCGCTGGCGCGCCAAAACGCGTATCCTGCTGGTGATGGGGGATGCCCCTCAGGTTGATCAACTGGTACCTGAACTCACCTCCCAGCGCTGGGTTGAAGGGGATGGCGTGGTGTTAATCTGGGGAGGCAAGCTCACTGCAACGCCAGATGTCTCGCTGTTTGATACGATACGCAAACTGCATCGGCGCCCGCTGGATGGGGTTGTATGGGTAACCCATACTTTTCAGCAACATGATGCCTTGCTTCAATCAGCCCCTGTTGTGCCCTTAACTTCACAGCAAATGGATGAGGCCGCCCGCCATCTTCTGGCGGTTTTTACCACGCTTCGCTGGCGAGTGCCGTTATACCTCTGGTCGCTGCATGGCACTCAATTTGTACCGGATAACGTAACCTTACACTCTGCGACGTGTATGTTCCCTTCAAAATGCACCACGGCTTTATGTCGTTCGCAGTTGACCTCGTTGGCAATGCACATGGCGGAGCAGGGCACGCAGCAGGTTACGCGAAATATCCGCGATAACTTTTTACTGAAAATGGCTAATTTGCTGATGCCTAATGCAGAAGCCATCAGCGACTCGTTGACCACTTTTTTCAGCCCGCATCGGCCCCTGCCGCTGGCGGCGGTAATCTTGAGCCAGTATGCGGAAAGTACCCCATCGCGCGTTGCGCATGCCTGGACGCGTGATGAGCGTTGGCGCGCGTTGCTTGATTCACTCCCTGCGTTACCTGCGGAGCTAAAGGCACAGCGCACAGGCCGTTCAGGAATTCGAGTGCTGGCAGTCGGTACAGCCGGTTTGATGCTGCTATGGGGCGCGGGAATGGCGGTTTCTTTCCTGGCTAATCGCAATATGATCACCGCAAGCCTGGACCAGGCGAGACTGGCTGGCGGTCCGGATAAACCGCTCGCCGAGCGTCTTACGGCGCTATCCGCTCTTCAGCAAACGCCGGGCATGCTTCGCTGGCGTCAGCAGAATGGCGTGCCGTGGTATTACCGCTTTGGCTTGAGCCAAAATGATGCTCTGCTGGATGCCCTATGGCCGCGTTATACGCGTATTGCTATTCCACTACTGCGTGATGAAGCCGCACAACATCTCACTCAGGAATTGACGGCGTTAACGAGACTGGCACCGGATAGCCCGCAGTTTGCAGCTCGGGCAAAGATCGCCTACAACCAGTTGAAAATGTATCTGATGCTCTCCCGGCCCGAACAGATGGAGGCGTCATTTTTTAGTCAGGCGCTGATGCAAGACTGGCCAGAGCGCGCAGGCATTTCGCGCGCATCATGGCAAGGCGTTGGACCGGGGCTCTGGCAATTCTGGGGAGAAAACCTTCAGGCGCATCCTGAATGGAAAATAGCGGCCGATAAAAATCTTATTAGCCAGGTGCGAACGCTGTTAATTCGTCAGATGGGGATCCGCAATGGCGAAGCCGCCCTGTATCAGAAAATCATTGAACAGGTGACTCCGCATTACACCGATCTTCGTCTGGAGGACATGACCGGCGATACTCGGGCAGACCAGGTATTTTATACCCGGAGTTCGGTTGCTGGCGTGTATACCCGCCAAGCCTGGGAAGAGGAGGTTTTGCCCGCCATAGAAAAAATCGTAAGCAACCGCCGGGAAGAGATGGATCAGGTGCTGGGGGATGAAACGCACTCTGCAAGCGACCCTCTCTCTCCACAGGCGTTAAAGGCGCGTCTTAGCGAGCGTTTCTTCATAGATTTTGCCGACAACTGGCTGGATTTTCTCAACAGTATTCGCTGGAAGCGCACCCAAACGCTGAGTGATGCCATCGATCAACTCACGTTGATTGCAGATATCCGTCAGTCTCCTCTGGTTGCGTTAATGAATACGCTCGCCGTTCAGGGACGTACAGGGTTAACCGGGGAAGCGTTGTCGGACTCACTGGTGAAGTCGGCAAAGGATCTGTTTAACACCAAAGAGAAACAGACCATTGACCAGCATGCACGGGAAGAAGGTCCTATGGCGAGTACCTTCTCGCCAATCCTGGCATTGATGGATGAACAATCGGCTGGGCAGGATATCAGCCATCTGAGTCTGCAAACCTACCTGACCCGGGTAACGCAGGTCAGGCTGAAACTCCAGCAGATTACTAACGCTGCCGATCCGCAGGGAATGAGTCAGGCCCTGGCGCAGACGGTATTTCAGGGCAAAACCGTTGATCTCACTACCACGCGTGACTATGGAAATCTGGTGGCTGCCAGTCTGGGGCAAGCATGGAGTGGATTTGGTCAAACAATGTTTGTTCAGCCGCTGGAGCAGTCATGGCAGCAGGTGTTGCAGCCAACCGCGGCGGGCCTGAATGCGCAATGGAAGGCGCTGATTGTGAATGACTGGAACAGCGCATTCGGTGGACGTTATCCGTTCCGTGATGTCGGCAGCGAGGCTTCCCTGCCGCTGCTGGCGCAATATCTGCGAAGCGATAATGGCCGAATTCAGCATTTTCTCGAAAGTCATTTAAGCGGTGTGCTGCATAAACAGGGAAGTCACTGGGTTGCCGACACGGTGAATGCTCAGGGACTGGTATTTAATCCTGCGTTCCTCGAGGCGATGGACCTACTCAGTCAAATTGCGGATGTCGCTTTTATTCGTGGAGAAGCCGGGATTCGTTTTGAACTGCGTCCTGGAACGGCACGAGATGTGATGCAGACAGACCTCGTGCTGGATGGCCAGAAACTCACCTACGTTAATCAGATGCCAACGTGGAAAAACGTTGTCTGGCCTGCCGATACGCAAGCGTCAGGAGCAACCCTAAGCTGGGTGAGCACGAGTACGGGAACCCGAATCTACTCAGATAACCCCGGTACCTGGGGCTGGATAAGACTGCTTGAGAAAGCGGAGATAACTGATAATGCTGGCGTGAGCAGCGGTTTTAACCTGCGCTGGACTGCGCAAGATGGATTGCCGCTGAACTATACCCTGCGCACGGAAGCGGGTGAAGGTCCCCTTGCATTACTCAAACTCCGCGATTTTGAACTACCCGAAGCAATTTTTATTGTTAGCAGCAAGCTTTCCTCAGAGGAAGAAGAATGAGCGCTCTGAATCGTCTACTGGCCGCCAGTGCGGATTCGACAGATGAACAACAGCAACTGATGGAACAGGCACAAACGCAGACTGCGCTATGGCAAAACTGGTTATTGCCAATTTCAGCAGCCAACCCGGGGGGTGACGATCCGGGCTATGACGATGATTTTCAGCGCATGCGGGAAGAGGTGAATAAACTTTCTGGCGCACAAACGGATCTCATCATTGAGCTTGCGGAAAAACTCCTGATCAACACTTGTAAGGATGTCCGTGTTGTCACTTATTACACATGGGCGCGTTTGCACCAGGATGGTGAGTCCGGCCTGGCGGATGGTCTGATTTTGCTGGCTGGCCTGATGCAGCAATATGGCGATACTCTCCATCCCTTAAAAGCGAATAGTCATAAAGCCGCCCTCGAATGGTTAGCAGGCGGGCGGATGCTGGATAGTCTGGCGCGATTCCCGGAAGTTTCACGACCTGACGCGCAACGGATCGCCGGTGCGCTGATGTTGCTGGACCAGCAATTTAATCAGCGAGAGGAGAGCATTCGCCCAGGGCTTGGAGCGCTGTATAGCGCGCTGGAGAACCGTCTGGCCCAATCAGGCGGTGCTCAGGCATTGGTACCACAAAATATCAGCACCCAAACCGCTCGGTACAGCGCAGATACTCCCGTCCTCAAAAGTATTGCCTCGGGCCGAGAGTTACTGGAGCAGGCACGGGTGTTGGCCAAATACCTGGCCGATCAGCCAGATGGCTGGCTGGCGGCGCATCATTTGATGAAAAGCGTGCGGCTCGATACGGTCAGCCAGCTTCCTCCGCCAGATGGCGCCGGACGTACACGTCTGGAACCGCCCAAGAGTGATTACCGTGCGCAGCTTAAACGTCTTTATTTGCAGCAAAGCTGGACTGAATTGATTGAGTTAACTGACAGCTTATTTGTTGAGGGAGTGAATCATTTTTGGCTTGATGTGCAGTGGTACCTTCATCAGGCATTAATGAGGGCTGGGTCGCCATGGGATAAAAATGCCGGGATTATCATCAGCGATCTGAAAATGTTGCTGCATCGGATGCCGGGTCTGGAAACGCTGGCATTTAACGACGGAATGCCCTTTGCCGATGACGTCACGCGTGAGTGGATCGCCCGTGAGGTGCTGCAGGAAAGTGACTGGCAGACGGAAAAAGTCACTGCGGCTACCGCAGGGGCGGACGACGATATCCTGCTACTTGAAAGCGAGGCCTTGGCGCTGGCGGATAGCGAAGGCGTTGAAGCCGCGCTCGCCTGGCTTCAGGCTCGCCCCGGCGTGATTTCACGTCGACAACGCTGGTTACGCCAACTGTTGATGGCTCGCCTGACGGAACAATGTGGGCGCAACGATCTCGCGCTGCATTTGCTTGGCGAGTTGAATGCGACAGCACACTCTCTCACCCTCAAACAATGGGAGCCTGAACTGCTGTTTGAAGTAAAAGCGCGACGGCTGAAACTTCTGCGTTTAAAAGCCAATCGCAGTGAAAGTGACAAAGCGCGTCTGATGCCAGATATGGACTTACTGTTGTCCGGACTGGTAGCCATTGATCCTGCCAGAGCTGCCGTCTTGTGTGGCTAAAACAAAATAAGCGAACTGTAAAATGGAAGACTTAACTCTGCGTTATTATGACGCGGAAATGCGTTATTTAAGGGAAGCGGCAAAAGAGTTTGCGCAGGCGCATCCGGATCGTGCAGCCATGCTGGATTTGGATAAAGCTGGTATTCCCGATCCCTATGTGGAGCGATTATTTGAAGGTTTTGCATTTTCGATGGGGCGATTGCGGGCCAAAATTGACGATCATCTTCCTGAATTTACCGAAGGTTTGATGAGTCTGCTGTGGCCTCATTATTTACGTACCATTCCTTCCTTAAGTATTGTCGAGCTTTTACCTGATATTGATGTGCTGAAAATGAGCGAGAGGATTAACGCGCGGTTTGGCGTATTGTCACAGCCCGTCGGTCCTAAAAAAACGGTATGTCAGTATCGTACTACACAGCCCGTCACGCTCAATCCGCTGTCTGTCACGGCGGTGAATATCGATGCGGAACCTGACGGACGCTCGGTCATCCGTATGCGAATAAAGTGCAATCCACAGATGGACTGGTCGCAAACTGATCTGACGCGCCTCAGTTTTTACCTGAGTGGTGATGCACCGGTGACCCATGCGCTGCACCTTGCTTTGACAAAGCGTCTGGCCTCTCTTTATCTGAGGCTCCCCAAAAGCGTAGAGCGTATTCGACTGGATGGTTACTTTTCACCTGGCGGATTTGCCAGTGAAGACAGTTTATGGCCAAAAGGCGATACGGCGTTTGGCGGCTGGCAATTATTGCTTGAGTATTTTACGTTCCGCGAAAAATTTATGTTTGTCCATCTTAACGGTCTGGAAAAGATAATGTTTCCTGCTGGTATAGATTGCTTTGAAATAGAGGTGGTACTGACTCAACAGTGGAATTCTGAGCTTCCTCTGGGGAGTGAAAATATTCGTCTTCATTGCGTTCCGGTGATTAATCTCTTCACTATGGAGGCTGATCCACTGGTGGTTAATGGACTAGAAAGCGAATATTTGCTGCGTCCGCGCAGGTTGCAGGATGGACATACGGAAATTTATGCAGTCGATGCGGTTTCTGGTTCACAGCGAACGCATAACGCCGTCTATGCTCCTTTCACCAGTTTTCGCCATAAGGGAGGCATGATGCGCCGTAACGCGCCAGAGCGTTATTACCATACTCGCGTCAGACGCGGCGTATCCGGATTATATGATACATGGTTGATCCTTGGAGGAGATGCCTGGGAGCGGGATCGTCTTGCTGAGCAGGAAACCTTGTCATTAAAAGTGACTGGAACAAACGGTCAACTACCCAGGCGAGCTTTGCAGAGTTCATTGCTCAATCGCTGCGAGCAGATCCTCCAGACGCCGATTGCCGTGCGCAATCTGTGTAAGCCGACACTACCTGCTTATCCTCCCGCAGAGGATCGTTTTCACTGGCGAGTGTTGAGCCACCTGGGATCCAGCTTTCTGAATATGATGGCTAGCGCAGAAGTGCTCAAAGGAACGTTGTCCCTTTATAACTGGCAGGACGATGAGCTTAATTATCGTCGTCTGGATGCGATCATGGATGTTCAGCAACATGAAATACAGCGCTTTGAAAAAGGATTTTTACTCCGTGGGGTGGATATCGAAATAACGCTTGATGAGAACGGATTTACCGGTGAGGGCGATATTCATCTGTTTGGTGAAATGCTTAACCGCTTTTTTGCGTTGTATGCGGATATTCACTTATTTAATCAGCTTACTTTAATCATACAGCCGGCAGGGAAAAGCTTGCGATGGAAAGAGAATCACAATCAGCGACTACCCGGCTGCTAAATAGCCTTGGTGAAAACCTACCCCGTACTAATTTTTATCGTTTCTGCCAGTTGTTGGAACAGTGGAATCCACAAGCGCCAAGTCCTGGAAGCCAACAAAGTCCGCGCTTCGATACCATTCGTTTTCGTCCTCATCCCGGGATGGGGTTCCCGGCGGGGGAGCTAAAAAATGCAGAATATGATCCGCTACAACCCATACTTCCACCAACGGTTCGTGTCACTTTTATGGGATTGTATGGCGTGGAATCGCCGCTGCCGACAACCTATCAGGATGATATTGCCCAGCGTCAGGAAGGTTCGGATGTTGCTGCTGAGTTTCTGGATATTTTTAACCATCGCTTAATTACGCAGTTTTATCGAATCTGGCGTAAATACAGCTATCCGGCGACCTTCCGCCCAGGCGCTACAGATGAAACATCACAATATTTACTGGGGTTGACCGGGTTGGGCATTCGGGGATGCGCCACGCAAACCGAGGCTCCGTTATCGCGTTTTTTGGCGCTGTTGGGAATCATGAGAATGCCAACGCGTACGGCGGAAGGTATATCCGCGCTGGTATCTTTATTATCGCCAACAACAAATATCACCGTGACTCCTCATGATAAGCGCTTAATCCTGCAGGATAAGCCGTTAAAAATGAGAACGCGGCAACCCGTTAGCCTCCATTCTCGCCCGGTGATGGGACATAGCGCTGTAGATATTAACAGCCAGGTGCTTATTACTCTTACAACGGATGTTCCCGATGAGGTTCGCGACTGGTTACCGGGCGGCCAGCTTTATCATGATTTTCTCGCGCTGATGCACGTGTATTTAGGCGCCAGAGTCAATGCAAGGCTGCAATTACGCATTCCTCGCTCGGCACTTCCGGATGCTCAACTTACCAGTAACAAATGTGAACCGGCAGTACAGCTTGGCCGCACTGCCGTTTTGCGTCTGGATAACCCGGAAGCTAATAATCAATTTATAACAATTAAACTTGGGCTTTGGCAGAGCCTTAGTCAACATGATCAGCGGAGGGAAGCCGATGAGACTGGCGATTATCGCTATTAATTTTGCCGTAATAACCGTAATAACCGTAATGACCAGTGTGGTCACTGGGTGTGGTCTGACACAAAAAGTATCGGAAGGCACGGTGTCATTAACGAAGTCTATTTTTTATAAGGAAATTAAAACGCTGCATTTGGATCTTTCCGCCAGAGAAGGCGCTAATAAAAATGCGCAGGGCATAGCGCTTTCTACGGTTGTGCGTATTTACCAACTCAAAGATCGTAAAGCGTTTGATTCGGCTAATTATCAGTCTTTATTTGAGCAAGATAGCACGGTGGTGAAAACAGATTTACTGGCTCAGAAAGATGTTTTGATACGTCCTGGTGAAAGTGTAACTGTCGATATTCCACTCGAAAAGGAAGCGCAATATGTTGCCGTGGCGGGGATGTTTATTTCTCCCGAACAGTCTGAAGATTCATGGCGCGTGGTATTACGCCGTGAAGATCTCGATCCTGATAAGGCGCGTGTGCTTGAATTAAATACCCGGACTCTGGCACTCCTTACGCAGGAGGATGAGTAATGGTCAAGCAGCCGTCACTTTATGACATCTTACTGGGTAATTTTTCCGGTGGTTTCCCTTTGCACTCGGTCAGTGAAAACACGCAGGTCATCTTATCCGTCCTGGATAATATGCAGCGCATTTTGAATACTCGTGCCGGTAGCCTCAAACATTTACCCGATTACGGTCTGCCGGATATGACCAAAATCCTCCAGGGAATGCCAGGTACGGCACATCAGCTTATCAGCACGCTTTCTCTGGTTTTGTTGAAGTATGAACCGCGGCTAAAAGGTATTCAGGTAACGATGCAGGAGCAGGAAACGCCGGGGCATTTGCGTTATTCCATTGATGCTGAACTGCAAGACCTTGGCATTGTTCGCTATGGTACTGATTTTACCCCTGAGGGGCGGGTTCTTATCCGTCACCTTAAGAGGCAGGGTTGGCTTGAGACTGGAGTGTACTGACATGGATAAGTATCGCATCAGCACCGGTGGTGACCCGCGTGCTTTCACGGAGTTCGGGTTGTTACGCGATGAAATCAGCAAGCTGACTCACCCCGCGCGCCCGGACGTTGACTGGCAAAAAGTTGAACAGTTAAGCCTCGCATTGTTTCGTCATAACGGCGTCGAACTGCAAACACTGTCCTGGTACACCGTCGCCAGAATACGGAATGCGGGACTGGTGGGACTTGCCGAATGCGCGGAACTCCTGGAGGCCTTACTGACGCACCACTGGAATGCAATATGGCCACAGCAAACTCATGCCCGCGTTGAGATGTTGGCATGGCTCTCAGCCCGTTTACAGCAAGAATTGCGTACGCTAACGCTGTCATATACTGATTTATCCATGGTGTATCGGGTTGAACAGAGTTTAAAACATGCCTGCGAAGTGCTGCAACGGCTTGAGTTGAAAGCGCTTAGTAAACTGGAGGCTGTCGTGACCTGGATGCACAATGCAGCTTTGCGTCTGGAGAAATCCGAACCCGATTCGGGATCGGCCATTGTGATGATACCGGCTTCAGATGCAACAAATAACGTTGTGACGTCTTTGCCACAACTGGTCTTTGTGGTTAATGAGCCAGCGTCGTCCGGGCAATCGAGCGCAGCGGTTTTAGCGACCAAAATCGATCATGGAACCCGACGCATGTGGCTGGGGTTTGCTATCGGTGTCATGGTTACAGCAGTGGTGAGTACCGGCGCTTTTCTTGCTATCAACCCTATGCGAGCCGACGGATATGAACTGGTTAAGCCATTGCCACAGGTGCCGACGCCTGAACAATTGTCCACATTGAAGCAGTCCTCAGATTTGCAGGGGAAGAAGCAAGATATAATTGCTGCAACGCAAGAGCAATTGGACGTTTTACATCGCTTGTCACCTTTGTGGTCGCGGGAATACGCTGCATCATTAGCGCAGCAGTTAGTCACTCTGTGGCCGGAAGAATCGCAGACGACAGTAATCGCGAGCAGCTTACAGAAACAGTTAACTACGGAAGCGTTGCCGGAAAGTGCTCTGCAAAACTGGCATCATGCCCAGCAGGGGCTGGAAGCGTTAACCGCCCAGCTAAATGCGCTTGATGAACGCAAGGGTAAATATCTGACGGGGTCGGAGTTGAAATCAGCCATTTTCACTATCCGCCGCCAGCTTGACCAAACGCCGCCGACAGAAGAATTGTTGCGTCAAATCGATGAGGAATTAAAAAAACAGGGGAGTGTGTCACCCGCTTTGTATCAGCAGCTCGATATACGGCTTAACTAGCTTCTTAATCGTTATACGCTGCTGAAACAAAATGCCATTCGAGGGCGGTAGCACTGGAAATAAGCCAGCCAAAGATCATCAACTGATTCAGTTGGTTATATAAAATTGGTTGATGATCTCCGCTATAAAATCATGAAAAATTAATAATATTTATCAGGAATTATCACTGAGTGCCCTAAAAGGTTAACGCCAGGATCTCTATCGGGACCTCTATAGTGCACACTGCCCATCACTGCACCCTGATGCCATAGACGCGTCCTCGGAAACAGACAACGACTCATTTAATAACGCCCCGATTTCTGCTCCCAGCGCGAGGTCGTCTACCTGACCAAAATATTGCTGGCGTAGGTATCCCTGCTGATCAATTAACGTCAACGTAGGTGTACCGCGCATAGCGTAGGACAGCATGGTCTGGGGGACATCATTGTCAGGAGACGGCATATCCACCCCGACGGGGAAAGGGATGCGGTATTCTGATAGAAAGGTTTCCAGTGCCTGTGCGGTCATTACCTCATGATGCTCAAAAACCGTATGTAGGCCAATAACGGCCACCTTATCCGGTGGAAAAGTGGCGTACACACGTGAAACCTGCGGCAGTCCATGGGAAACACAGCCAGGACACAGCATCTGAAATGATTCCATTACCACGACCTTGCCGCGCAATGATTCCAGGGTTATCGGCTGTGATGTATTAAACCAGCGTTCAATTGTCAATGCTGGTGCTCGCGGATGGCGAATGATATTCATGTTAGCTCCAGAACCCGCACTGTGGTGCGGGTTAATTTCCGTTACTGGTTTACTTTCCCCGGCAGCGTCAGCTTGCCAGAGGCCACTTTAAATACATCCTCGACGCAAAGTAGCGGCGCATGAACGGATGCATTAACTCGTAGCCCGGCAGTTACGCCATCAAACTGGCTGGCAGTGACCACGCCAATATTATCGAACGGAACTTTCACTTCTACAGTTTCACCTGTCAGCGTAGGATTCCAGCCCGGACTGTCCAACAGTACCGGCAAGCCAGGCCAGGTTTTTGGCAGCCTGGGTTTTTGTCCCTCAGGAATATCAACTACGGCCAGTGCGCCAGGCCCGCAGACCTCGTTAGGCTTCAGCACCACCCAATGGGTATGCCACAGATCGCCATCATTGTTGCGGTTACCATCGCCATTTTCATCATACAGCGGCGTATCATCCAGATCAGGATGGGATGTTACCGCCAGTGCCAGGATACCGGCCTTATGTTCAAATCCCACTTCATACGGATCGATCGTTGTCGGCCAGACATAAGAGAAAATTTCCGTTCCCGCCAGCTTACCTGTTACTGCAGGCTTACTTTTACCTGCCTTGCCGGAAACTGCCATATGGAAGGTGGCAACATTCCCTTCGGTAGTGACTTTCGTGTGCACAATATCAAACTCAGCCAATACAGCCTTGTCGGCGCTGGTTTTAATACCGCCCTGATGAGGCTCATTGCCATGTGCACTGGCAGAGGTGGCGATAGCCATTGCTAATACAATCGCAATACGTTTCATTTTTATCCTTAAAGCAGATCTTTAATAAACGCACCAAAGTTGATGTGAAGCGGGATACCGCCATCCAGTACCAGGGCTGGAACAGATTGCACACCAGCTTCGATGGCCTCATTCAGTCGGGTTTTATCATTTCCGAGATGAACGATTTCTACCGTGTATTGAGCGGGATCGAGTGCCAGTGCGATTTGGTGTTCTGCATCTACGCATACCGGGCAACCTGCATGAAAGAAAACGGCTGTTTTACTCATGATGACTTTCCTTGTGTAATATCAAATGGTATCGAATCGATACCATTTGATATTACACACACACTGAAAATATTGTCAATATGGTTTTGAATCGATACTATTGATGACAGTAAATCCCTATCGTTAGAAAGTCTGGACGTTTGTTTATCCAGCACGTATCCCGGCAAGCAGAGGCAGGTAACTGTGACACTCTTTGATATTCTTGAACGCCTGGTGAGCCTGCAAATGGGCAGCTTTTATCGCCATCCGCAACTGAAAGGACTCCCCACAACATGGGTTCAGATTCTTTTCTATTTAACGCGATGCAATGGTTATTCCAATACGCCCGCTGCAACCACGGAATACCTCGGGCTGACTAAAGGCACGGTATCGCAGTCCCTGAATAAACTAGAGCGTGAAGGTTGGATTAGAAGAGAAAATGACGGTAAGGATAAACGGGTTGTCCATCTGATTCTGACATCCAAAGCGAGTGAAGTGATGCATAGCATCATGCAGGAGACACTGCAGGAGCCGTGGGATTCATTAGCTTTTTCTGAGGAACAGCTGAAAACAGTTTTTCTGGCCCATCTTCGGAGTATGCAGAAAAATCAGGGGGCCAGAATGTTTGGTGAGTGCCGTTTTTGCCGTTTTCATCAGTCGATAAATGGGCATCCCTGGTGTGGTCTAACAGAAGAGCCGATTCCCATGGAAAGTATCACATTAATTTGTCGTGAATTTGAGGAGCCGGAAAATAGTTGCAGCGTTAGCGCTCAGAATGAGAGAAAGGGCTAGATACTGGCTTTTGAACGGGTAAAGTGCGGACATAAAAAAATCCAGAAAATGGTATGCGCATTCTCTGGATTTTGTAGTGGAACACTGAATTTGGCCACCTGAACATAGGTGATATGCTCACTCTGCCACGTGTTCGGGGTTCATCGCAGCAGTTAACCCCCCTGAAAAACCAGACGGCAGACGGGCTGTATTACGCCGTCAGGTTCTGGCGTTGCATAACATCAACCATGTTTTGCTGGCGCAAGAAGTATCGTGACCATGGCAACGCTGAGAGGCTTCCGGATGAGGGCAAGCTGATTGCACCGATTGAATTTCTTGTGACTGGCGATTTGTCATCGTGTATGGCGCTTTCCTTACCCGTGCCAGACTCCCGGAGTCTGCTTCAGTGTTTAACACGCAGCAATTTACTAAGCAGAATAAATATGAATGATTTAACCCTGCATTATTATGACGCTGAAAACGCCACCGACAGAAGAATTGTTGCGTCAAATCGATGAGGAATTAAAAAAACAGGGGAGTGTATCACCCGCTTTGTATCAGCAGCTCGATATGCGGCTTAACCAGCTTCTTAATCGTTATACGCTGCTGAAACAAAATGCCATTCGAGGGCGGTAGCACTGGAAATAAGCCAGCCAAAGACCATCAAATGAGTCAGACGTTTTATATTAACTTAGTTAATGATCTTCGTTATAAAATCATGCGAAAGAGTCAGCGCTTTCGCTGATTCAGGCGGATTGTATGCCTTATTATAAGGATCGCAAAATCCGTGACGGCTGTTGAGTATATGAAACGATACTAGTGGATACTGACGGAGTTTATGCTGGAGAAAGTAAGGATCATAGGCTTCTTCATATTTCGCCTGGATAACCAGTGTTGGGCTGTTGGGCATTATATCAGTATAATCACGTATACGGCTTCCGTAGAAACTGACGATACCATCGCAATGTGTATTCTCCGAACAAAGCCATGCTAATGTCCCTCCAACACTGAATCCGACGATTATTATTTTTTTATAATGATCACGTATTCTTATCAGTAAATCGAAGATCATTGATGTATCGAATCCGCAGAACTTCATGAAATAATCGTATGCCTGGCTATGTTGATCGTATGAGAAAGGTTCTTCGCGGTTCAAAAAATTGGGGCAATATACATCAAGTCCTGTATTGTGCAGTTCTTTACATACTTGCTTGATATGATTATTCAATCCATAAATTTCATGTAAAACTATCACAGCATTTTCATTTTTAGATAATAGAGTATACATCAACTGTCTCCCGTAGTTTTTAACTATCTATTCTAATAATAAAGTTTGTCAAGGGTTATCACCGGGCGTAAATTTTACAACCTCTCTGAAAATCTCGTTGCCAAGAATCTCGAGCTGATTCATTACCTCATCACTGGCCTGTTCCATTCTTTTTAACGCCAGGGACATATGCTCATGGTCGCCAGAAATCGAATACTCGATTGCAAGAACGCCGGAGTTATGTAACATCTGGTGAGGGTCCTCCAGATTTTTAAATCCCGTTAAATGAGCGAAACATCTTCCAGTATCACCGTAATACCATTTCCCCAATCTGCACTGACTATATGATGTCAACGTATCATCTAATTTATTCTCGGTAAGTTTTTTATATAGATCTATTTTCCAAATAACATGATCCATTTTAATGATACTTAAAAATAGTAAATTTGATATGTAGTCAATAATTGCCTTCATTGCGGCTGATTTTTCAATTACACTTTTAATAGAAAAAACAACTTCATTCATATGCTGAGTGATTTTCGTGATTATTGCTAGCTGTGCTTCGATGGATGTATCAACCGTAGAACCATTATTCTGGAGGATTTCCGTTTGCAAAAATATATGGTTAGTGCACATTTTAACATTTTCAGCTAGTTGTCTAACCTCTTTAGATATAACGCTAAATCCTCTTCCCGCCTCACCTACTCGGGCAGCTTCAATCGCTGAATTTATTGCGATTAGATTTGTATGATTGGCAATTTTTTGTATGTCTTTAATTGCATCATTAATTTCAGTCAGTGATAACTTCAGATGAGTCATTTGTTTTTGAATTTCTGCTGATTCTTTGCCTGCCTCATTGATCTCAATAACGAGTGATTCAAGGGAATGCATTGCTTTATTATTTTGTGCGTTTAGTTCTGTTATTTTATCTTTTTCTGTATTTAATTGTTCATGAGTTGAAATTAATGATGTTCTGATCAGGTTGAGTGTTGATATGCCAGAAGTGAAATGATGGCAGATGATTTTATTGTAGTTTTCTGCTTTTTGTTCAGCGATGGGGGTGTCAGCTTCGATGAGGTCGGAAGAAGTGTTGTAATTATAGTTACTATTTCTTTTAACTATCTTAGCGATAATTTTCCTGATCATCTTATCAATCCTTTTTCGATAATAGGTTTAAGAAAATAATGGTTTAATAGTTTATCGCCTATGTTATAGATTACGTCAATATATTTTTAATTAGTATTATTTGATGTATTATAATTTCTTGATAATTGTTTTGTTGAATTATTTTACAGAAATGGCCTGGTGTTTTTTTAAATGCGCGTGTTATCTATTAAGATAAGGATTATACTTCAGTTGAACACTACAGATAATGATATTTCAGAGTATTAAAATCTCCATCTGTTAGTTTTATATTTTAGCTTAACCTAAATATTCCTGTGATATCACTCTCCAGCCTGGATGTGTAGTTGGATTACATCATTTATGTGTGCATTGAAAAATTCAGAGAGTGGTTAGATGTATCACTATATATCGAGTACATGACCAAAATTGAGAATGTGATAACCGCCGGTTAAAATGCAACATTATTAATGTATTTATAATAACAGCGGTGCCCGGATCCGGACTAACGCAGCAGGCGGTGAACAACGCGCTTGTCGCGCTGGCCCCGCAGGGGTGAGCCGCTGGAGACGAATAATCGAACGGAGCTTGATGGAGAGTCCGTTTCTCCAAAAGCAAAAACCCGCCTCTAGGGCGGG
>NZ_SZWS01000014.1:0-3251 GCF_005281245.1 Citrobacter sp. wls826 | reverse complement strand
CGTAGCGCCGATGGTAGTGTGGGGTCTCCCCATGCGAGAGTAGGGAACTGCCAGACATCAAATAAAAACAAAAGGCCCAGTCGAAAGACTGGGTCTTTTGTTTTATCTGTTAAACGCCGGGCTGTATCCGGCGCATGACTTTAATGAATAACCTGCGATAAAAACGCACGAGTGCGTTCAGATTTGGGGTGAGCAAAAAACTCATCCGGTGCTGCCTGTTCAACAATCTCGCCAAGATCCATAAAGATCACCCGGTCGGCCACTGTGCGGGCAAAGCCCATTTCATGGGTAACACACAGCATGGTCATACCTGATTGCGCCAGACCTATCATGGTATCAAGTACTTCTTTTACCATTTCAGGATCCAACGCTGATGTAGGTTCATCGAATAACATAATTTTAGGTTTCATGCACAGTGAGCGTGCAATGGCTACACGCTGTTGCTGCCCACCAGAGATTTGCCCAGGATATTTATGCGCATGTTCAGCAATACGAACTCGCTCAAGGTAGTGCATTGCCAGAGCTTCAGCCTCTTTTTTTGGCATCTTTTGCACCCAGATCGGTGCCAGCGTGCAGTTTTGCTGGACCGTCAAATGAGGAAAGAGATTAAAGTGCTGAAAGACCATGCCAACTTCTTGTCTGACGCGCTCAATATTGCGGATATCTTCATTGAGTTCGATCCCATCCACCACAATACGTCCTTGCTGATGCTCTTCCAGGTGGTTGATACAGCGGATAGTTGTCGATTTACCCGAACCGGAAGGTCCGCATAATACGATGCGTTCTCCCTGCTTTACCTTCAGGTTGATGTTTTTCAGGACGTGAAACTGTCCGTACCATTTGTTGACGTTTTCCAGCGTAATCATCGCGTCGGTAGACGGCATTAATAATTGGCTCATAAATTCCTCAGTGCGGTGTACGCCCGGTGTTAAAACGTTTTTCCAGATGTTGGCTGTAACGCGACATGCTAAAACAGAAGATCCAGTAAATCAGTGCAGCGAAAACATATCCTTCCGTCGACATACCCAACCATGCAGGGTCCACAGTTGCCTGCTGCACGCTACTGAAGAGATCAAACAGGCCGATGATGATGACCAGACTGGTATCCTTAAACAGGGCGATAATCGTGTTAACCAGACCCGGAATAACCAGCTTGAGGGCTTGCGGAAGAATGACCAGCCCTTGCGTTTTCCAGTACCCTAACGCCAGTGATTCAGCGGCTTCATACTGACCTTTTGGTAGGGCCTGTAACCCTCCGCGAACCACTTCTGCGACATACGCCGACTGGAAAAGAATCACGCCTACCAGCGCCCGGATAAGTTTGTCGATACTGGTCCCTTCGGACATAAACAGAGGAAGCATGACCGAGGACATAAAAAGGACGGTAATCAACGGCACACCGCGCCAGAACTCAATGAAAATGACGGATAAAATCCGCACGACTGGCATATGAGACCGGCGTCCAAGCGCCAGTAAAATACCCCACGGAAGCGCGCCCGCAATCCCCACGGATGCAATGATAAGCGTCAGTGTTAATCCGCCCCACTGTCGGGTTTCTACGCGCTCAAGTCCGAAAAAACCACCGTACATCAACCACCAGACCACCACGGGATAAACGACGGCCCAGACGGCGATATAGCGGCCACGGTGGGGAATAGATTTCCAGAACATAGGGACGATAGAGGCTAGGCCAATGATCAGGGCCAGATTTACGCGCCAGCGCTGATCGTGGGGATAAAGTCCATACATGAATTGCCCAAAGCGTTCATGAATGAACACCCAGCAAGCCCCAGCTTTGGTGCAGTCTGCGCGGGTTGAACCGACCCAGTTGGCCTGAAAGAATACCCAGTTCAGCAGTGGCGGAAGAAATGACCAAATCAGCCAAACGCACAGCAGCGTGAGCAGGCTATTTGACCAACTGGAGAACAGGTTTTTACGCATCCAGAGTAGACTGCGGCTTGCCGGGTTACTGTTCTGACGCGAGGGGTGAGACAGCAGTGCTTTTGTCATCATGGCTCCTTAGCGCTCAATCAGTGCAATACGACGGTTATAAATATTCATCAGCAGAGAAATGCTCAGGCTGATGATCAGGTACACCGACATCGTGATAGCAATGGTTTCAATGGCTTGCCCTGTTTGATTGAGTACCGTGCCGGCAAACAGTGAAACCATATCCGGGTAGCCAATAGCGGCCGCAAGAGAGGAGTTTTTGACGATATTCAGATACTGGCTGGTTAATGGGGGAATGATGACGCGCAGCGCCTGTGGGATGATCACCTGGCGCAGTGTCACCGGATTTGGTAGACCCAGTGAGCGTGCTGCTTCATGTTGGCCATAAGGAACGGCCTGGATTCCCGCTCGAATAATTTCTGCAATAAACGCCGAGGTATACACTGAAAGCGCCAGCGTCAGGGCAGCCAGTTCGGGAATAAGCACCATACCGCCACGGAAGTTAAAACCACGAAGGGCGGGGATATCCCAGTGAAGCGCTGCGCCAAACAGCCACTGTGAGATCATCGGTAAAAGCACGATCAGCGCCAGAGCCGTGGGCCAGGTCCGGCGTAGCTGACCGGTTTTAGTCTGGTGCATTCTGTTGTAGCGAAATAGCCCGATAGTGACGACGATAGTGATAATTACAGCGCCGCAAAAGGCAAAAAATCCTTCTCCTATTTGCGGTGCCGGAATATAGAGCCCCCGGTTACTCAGAAACATCAAGTCCAGCGCGTTAACGGCCTGACGTGGGCCGGGCAGGTTACGTAATACGGCGAAATACCAAAAGAAGATCTGCAGCAGCGGCGGTATATTGCGGAACGTTTCGATGTAGATCGTCGAGAGCTTTCGTAATAACCAGTTATCTGACAGGCGTGCCAGTCCGAGAAAGAAACCAATAATTGATGCGAAAACAATACACAGTGCAGAAACCAATAGCGTATTGAGCAGGCCAACGATAAAGACACGGCCATACGTATCGCCTTGCTCGTAATCGATCAGATGCTGGACAATACCAAATCCGGCGCTGCGATCGAGAAAAGATAATCCCGAGGTAATACCGCTATTATTCAGGTTATTTATCGTGTTATGGATGAGATAGACCGCAATGCTGATGACCGCAATGACGGCAAGTATTTGAAATAACCAGGCGCGGACCGCAGGGTTAGAAAAGGATAACGATCCTTTTACGATTGAGCGGCGATGGAACATAAGAAAACCTCGGTAACTATGACTCTGGACTGAGCGCCGCAGTCGCGGCG
>NZ_SZWS01000013.1:0-15189 GCF_005281245.1 Citrobacter sp. wls826 | reverse complement strand
TCAGGAGCTGGATTAGCTTCAGGAGCTGGATTAGCTTCAGGAGCTGGATTAGCTGAAGAATGTGCTTTTCCCTCCATTACTGAACCAATGAGTTGAGTGCTCGTACTAACGATGCTGGTTACAGTTGTTATGCCAGCGTTAACAGCAGCTCCAATTAACGTATCGGTCCCCTCGTCTTTTATCTTATCAGCTGCAGCCTGTGCATGTTCAAAACTGATCAAAGATAAATTAGAACTTAGCTGAATTTCAGACTGGTATAAAGCATTAGAAAGAATTATTGCTTCTGTTAGGAGATCTGCGCCTTGAGGGCTAATATGACTGATATCAAAAAAATCATTATCGTTGGTTGCATCAGCTTGATGTAATTTATTTACAGCATTAAAAATCAAAGAACATGCTTTATCAGTAAAAAGAACTTTTTGCTCGCCAAAATCACGTAACTGATTCAGTAATGAAAGAGAATACTCTTTTTTGAGAGCACAATTAGTTAAAAAGGGAGAGGCAAAAGTTGCATCTCCAACATTGACTTTTCTTAGCCCAAGCCCTGACATTACCTTCACGTTTTTAATGATGTCTGCAGTAGATGTCTCTGCAATATGTGATTGCTGTAAGCTAGGGGCGCGACTGACATCTATTTTTGTTGAATTAGTCGTATTCATATCATACTCCTGTTAAACTCTTAACTTAGTAGACATCTGAAGACATGTTTCAGAAACCTGTTGTATTGTTGAAGATAGTGATTCATTCAACTGAGTAATTTCTTTTTGTCTGGTATTAAACGTAGAAGAAGCATTATTAAGTAGCTTTTCCAAAGCTTTGACTGATGCTTGTGCGGATTTAAAATTTGCTAAAGCTTTATCAGCTTGTGATATATTATAGCCGTTTGCAACTCCAACAATAGCTTCAGTAGTAGATAATCCTATTTGACCGAGTGACGTTGATGTATTAACTATTGTTTTCACCATTTTTAAAATAGTCTTCATAGCATTTTTTGCTACTGGTTTAGCAAACTTTGAGATTACCTTTGCTCCACCCCACGTGGCCATGACGGTAACAGCCGTTATAGCCACAACCATTATGATAGCAGACATTACTTTACCAATTTTTTGGGCGGGGTCTCCATCAAGTCCAAATTCTTGAAGAATCTCAGTAAAGCCCTGAGTCATCAATTTTAATGCCTCATTCATGGCATATCCAACCAGATCGATATCCCAAACATACTCGACCGTTTTTTCCGTTAAAAAAAGTGCGCCAAGAACAATAGTACCCATGATACTTAATGCTAATGAAGTACCGCCAGAAAAAGCTGCTCCGACAATACCTAAAATTTGTAGCCCTACTCCTACAAGAGTTCCAACTAACTTCATAAGTTTCTGAGTCAGTTTGGAGGTATGTATTCGTTCATCAAATTCTTTAGCCTTTTGAGCCATTACTTCTTGAAGACTCCTTTGAGCGCACTGGAATGTTTCCAGTTGATTTTTTAATTCATTTTCAGCGGTTTCGCTACCCAGTTTGATTAAAATCACTGTTAAAGCCGCAGCAAGCGCCATGTCAGAGGGATTATCCAGTTTATCAGACATTATCTGAATATTGTTGTTCTGAATGGATATTTTTTGTCTGCAAGCAGAAAGTTTCAGCAGTAAATCACTGGCAACTTTGAGCTGTGAAATAAAATTAGCCTTATCTACATCAGAGACTTCAGTTCCAGAAACCATGTTTTCAGCGATTTTTTTAGCTAACGCTGACAGTTCCTTAGAAAAGGTATGATATGTTCCCAGTAATTCACTATATTCATTTGCTAACTGTTGATTACTATTTTGGGCTGCTTCTTTTAAAGCGATAAACTTCTGACAGTTCAGTTTTAGTTGATCAATATTTGTTTTTGTCTCCAAACTGGTTAACCGCGAAATTACCGCCACCAAATTTGCAGAATTGGTGTATCTTGTTGCAGATGAAGGATTGGGTGAGTTTAATTTCGGAACAAAGAAAAAAGGGTTTTTTGCTCCATTAAGTATGGACGGATAACTTGCCGAGATATTATAATGAACTTTCGACTGATTAGGGATGAGGAGAGCTTTTCTATCCGCATTAAAGTTGAACGCAACTTTTTGTTGCTGTAAAATGAAGTTTTGAATATCATTCATGATATAACCTCTGAGGGTTGATTGTTTTTCGAATCATTCAGCAATCTTAAATAAGATTCTGTTGCGGAAATTATCTCAGGATCCTTGCATTCCTCTAGAATAAGATGAAAACATTCCTTGGCTTTATTTTCTTCTCCTGTCATAAGGAGACATTGACCAAGATATACCAAGAGGTGGAAGTTATCTGGGTTTAATGTAAAAGCTATCGAGTACAAAGCAATAGCTTTCTGATAAGCCCCCCGAAGTTGACATACCGCAGCATAACCTGTTATATAATCGCTGTTATGAAAATCATAGATGCAAAGGAATTTAAAAAAATTCTCTGCTTCATCCAGCTTAGATGAGTTATAAAAAAAACAAGCATGTTCGAATATTTGCTCCATAAACTCATCAGAAAGACCAAGTAAATTTTTAAATGATGCGCCTGCCATAATGGCATCAATCACCTCTTGTGAAAGAGCATCGCTGTCGATATTCGCAGTGTTAAAATCGCGCTGTTCTGAATTGTTATTTTTCCCATCACTCATCATGGTATTCCCCTCTGACTATCCTGAGACTAATTGTAGCCAAATCAGCTCATATAGTAATGCAAAAATTGCTCATTTTTAACGTGATAAATACAAATTTTGATTTTGTTGTGAGCTATTCATTGTTTGGGTTACTATTGTAATCTGTTTCTTTTAACCATTTAAGAATTCGTAAAATTTCATCCAACTCGCTAAGGCCGACAACAGAATAAATTTTGTAAGTAGCATATAAGTGACGAGCGAGAATTCTGTCGTTGATTATTGGTACATTTTTCTCCTGCGCATATCGACGAGCAGCTAGAGCTCGTTCATCCTTTTCTTTGACTGAAATTATCGGAGCGGGGAAAATATCAGTATTAATGTAAATACCAATGGCAATGTGAGTTGGATTAACAATGAGCATATTTGAGTTTTCTATGTCTGAGCGGACCTGCTCTGAGAGAATTTCTCTGTGCATGGCCTGACGTTGAGATTTTACCTCAGGGTTCCCATTTTGTTCTTTTATTTCCTGCCGAACTTCATATAACTCCATTTTCATGTCTTTCATGAAAATGAAATACCCTGCAATAACATCAAAAACCAGTATTACAAATATGCTAACGAATGAAACAACCAATAAAGATAACAGAATTTCTTGCCATATTAATAATAATGAATTAATTTGCGTGTATATTTGTGAAAATATTTTGTGTTTTTCACATTTCAATACTATGTAGCCTGAAGTAAAAAAAGCAATTATGTATAATAATGACTTTAAAAAATCCTTGATAACAAGAACGCTAAAAATGCGTTTGAACCCATTAACTGGGTTAAGAGCTGAAACATTGAAATTTAATGCCTTAGTGGCAAGGGTGAATTTTGTTTGAAAAAATGTAGGGATTGCTGAAATAATAAAAACCACAAACAAAATGGGAATTATAATCATGAAGGCAATACGTATAAGTTTAGACAGGTAAATACTTAACGAGGCCGAAAAATTGTGATTTATAAAATCAACCCATATATTCATTAACTCATCAAATGAGATAAAAGATAAAACAAATTGTATGCCAAAAAAAATTGTAAAAGAAATTATAACGTCTTTACTCTTAAACATCTGCCCCTTTTGGGCTGCATCGTTTAATCGCTTTGGTGTTGGTTTCTCTGTCTTGCTACCCATAAAATCTCGAACTTAATAATCCCTAAAAAAACATAAAAATATCATAAAACATATCAAAAATATAATTTGTAACAAGTCTTCCTGAATATAATATAAAAACAATAAATGCAACAGCACTCTTAACAGTCAGTGATACGGAAAAGGCATTCATTTGTGGTGCAAATCTTGATAAAAGCCCCAGTATAATCTCACTGAACAGTAACATCGATATTATCGGTGCACATAACAAAATGGCTCGGGAGACACAGTCATTTACTAAATTAATAACGGAATAAATGTTCGGAAATGCAATTGTAAAAACAGGATTGATTTCATAACTCTTTTCAAAAGAATCTAGAACTAACCGCAACCCACCATTCTGAAGGTAAACAGAGCAAGCGAACCAGTTCAAAAAGTTTGACATTTCTGAAGTATCGATTCCATTAGCTGGATCGATAGTGCTGCTAAGTGTGGCCCCTCTTTGGTTATCAATAATACTACCAAATGCAAGAAATACCCAAAAAGGGAACGACAAAATAGTACCAAGAACAAAACCTATCAAGACTTCTTTTACAGTTATAAGTAATATGGTATAGTTATTTAAATTTGTATCCATATCAGAAGACTCGGGAAACATTCCAATAGAAATAATTAATACAATGGAGAGACGTGTTGGTCCTGTTAAAATATTTTGATTTAAAAAAGGAAGCATATAAAAAACAGGCACAATACGACCTAAATTCATAGAAGAATGGTATAGTAATGAGAAGAAGTAATCAAAAATTTCCATTTATATCTACCAATTCAAGCAAAGCCTGTATACTTCGCAACTAAAATCAATCAACATTTCACCATACCAGTTAGACATAAGAAAAAGAGTCAGACTTACGCAAATCAATTTTATACCAAAAGGAAGAGTTTGCTCTTGTAACTGTGTTACAGTCTGAATCAGACCTACAATTAATCCAATAATCGTAGCTACGATTATTGGCACTGCAGATAAAACCAGAACCATATAAATGGTTTTATCTCCTGCATAAATTAATTCATTCATAACAAACTGTTCAAGTATTGATTTAATAAACCTTTAGAAAGAATGGTCCATCCGTCTAGTGATACAAACAAAATCAATTTAATTGGCGTCGAAATAGTCACTGGACTCATCATCATCATACCTAAAGCCAGTAAAATACTCGATATAACCAGATCCACGACGATGAATGGGAGATAAATATAGAAACCAATAATAAAAGCAGTTTTGATCTCACTCAAAGCATATGCAGGAAGTAACGATATAATGTTGGGATTAGTTTCATCATTACCTCCAGTTATAACAGATTTCCCTCTGCTTACAAAAAAATCAATCAATTCTGGATCAGAAAATTTTCTGAGATAACTTTTATAATCAGAAAGACCGTAATCAAGAAACTCACGAACTGAGTCGATATTCTTATAGTTAACGTTTACCTCTTGGCATTTTTCAAATGTAGATTGTGCAATTGGGAACATGACATAACAAGCCATTATCAATGCAATACCATTCAACGTCATATTGGAAGGGACTTGTTGCAATCCCAATGCATTCCTGATTACGACAAACACAATAGAAAATTTTATATAACATGTACCAGCACAAATCAAAAATGGTGCAAGGCTTACAATTGCAAGCAGGGTAATAAGGGATATATCATTCTGGATCATTTTTCTTACTCAGCCATTCTATGATTTCAATACCTAAATTATCTTCTATCTCTACAAGCTCACCATAACCAATTAGCATTCCATTAGCCTTGATTTTTATTTTTTTTTCTGCATTGAATGGGAGATGCAGTATCTCCTTCTCAAACAGACGCGATATTTCATCATATGTAAAAGTTTGTGAGTGCAGAATGAAATCCAACTTAACTGGTAGTAGTTTCATATCTCCTTGAATATTTAAGTATTCATCATTGTTATCGAAATCATTTGCCATCTCAATTTTATCCATAATTATAATGCTATCCTTCTGTTTCCTATATGTGCCGATATTTTTAGAGGAACAACGAATAATGTTAGTTTTTTGTTTTATGATCAAAGCATCGCCAACAGCAATATTCTGGAGTAACGAATAATTTATTACAGTATTGCCAATCAAAAAATCAAAATTCCATTTCAACTCACACTTTGTGAAATTTATATTTACTGGAAAATTTTCCATTGGAAGTTCAAGGAGCCACACACAAAAAAAATCATCATTGATACAAATCATCTTTGTGTTTTTGGGAAATGGAGGTTCAGTAACATAAGTTAAGTGAAACTCATTATTACTATGACCACAAATATTAAATAATGAGATAGATTTCAGATTATTGATGCACGAAATTATTTTTTCCTCAAAATACTGAGTCAATACTCCACCTTTGCAAGAAGGTATCATGTAATTCATGATATCTTTTAGCAGTACAAATCCCTTCCAGCCTGTACGCGGTACAGTAACTACAACCCACTTCTCCTCAAAATCAGGGAATCCAACTGTGAAATTAATATTTTTTACTTTTAGATTAGCTATGGTTTTATTAAATTTTACATCATTAAGATTAATCTTCTTCAAATGTAACATAATTGCATAAATAATCACTGTTGATGAATATATCTATCTTTATATTTTAATGTCCAGCTATTGAGCTTGAGATTTTTAGTGTTTGTTGAAAGTAACGAAAAAACATTTTCACTAGACGAATCGAAAATATACTTACCTGAATGATCTTTCGTAACAACAACATACTCTTTTTGGTATTTTTTGAGGTTGAATCGATATATTAGTCCCTGTAATACCGGACTTGACATACTCATAACCATTTGCTGCAGTGTATTCAATTGTCTAAAAAATAAATTTTCTTCAGATGCAAAATTCTCTTTTAAAGGCTGAATGTTATAATTTAAGGCGTTAACATTCGATTTATTATCCAAAAGTGGGCTCCATTCGATAGAAACTTTATTACGTGTCAATTTTTTTTTATGAAGTTTATTAAATGCCTCTCTCTCAGTATCGAGCTCACTGTAAAGAAAATGACTTTTATTTTGGTCTATCTGACCATCCATTCCTAATGAAAAATTTGACATACTTTCTATTTTATTTGTATGACTATCTTTTGAAACGGTTAAAAAATCACTTTCAAGTTTATTATTCCTACGCATCAAATGTTCTTCTTTCGAAGAACATTCATTCTTTACAAGATTTGAAAACTTTTCATCCGTTATTAATTTCGAAGATTCTGAACCACCATCTGAAATCATTGTTCTGCCTGATTCCCATGTCCCCCCACCATGTTTCAATGATAATTGTTTTTGAATATGTTCATTTACTTCCCAAAAAAAATACGAACATCCTAATAATCCTGCCTGCTCAGATTCTTCTGATTTTTTTTTTCGAATTGCTAGGCGGGAATCAAGGCTTTTGATGCTATCGCTGTGTTCAAAATTTGACATCAAAGGAGTTGTACTTATCTTATTTAAATTGTCCATATATCAATTCTTCACATAGGTTAGTTTCTAACTGCAATTCAGATTTTAACAAGGCTCTCCTGTGTTTTTCATGATGAAAATCTAATTTTTTAAATTTTATTAATATCATTTTTTGTTTCTCTTTCACTGTAGCGAGCTCATTCAGCTTTTCATTTAATTGTTCGTCAATTAATGATAGATGCGCCTCTATGTTATTAAGTTGTTGTTGAATTACACTTTTTTTTCTTAAGAATTCATTTATTGAATAAATATTCGCTATCCCTTTCATTTGTTTTCTACCTGATAAAGATTGTAAGTTTGAAAAGTTTTTAATTAAATCGTCTCTTTTATTTTGTAAACACTGCACTTCACTATTTTTCTTCAACACTTCACATCTCACTCGTTCTAGTCGATTTGAATTAAGTTTCTTAAGGACTATAATTTTACTTGATAAGTTCATCCATTAACCTCAAATTATCTGATAAGTTTACTTTTTCATCCATTCGTTGACACAACCATTTCTTAATTTCTGGTTCTTTATCTATTGCTTTATCGTTATCACTATTCATACCTCGGTTATACTCACCGAGTTCAATAACAGTTTGCAATTCATCGCGAATTGAATACATTTCGCGAATTTTATTAGCTAGTTCTTGATGGGATTTATTAGTTATTTGATTAGAGATTCTGCTAATGCTTTTAAGTATGTCAATAGCCGGATAATGTCCTTTACCTGCTAATTTTCTGGACAAGTATATATGTCCATCAAGAATCGAACGTATTTCATCAGCAATTGGATCTGATTCTTCTTCCGATTCAAGTAAAATTGTGTAAAACGCTGTTATACTTCCATTTTCAGTTTTCCCTGCTCGCTCTAGTAATTTAGGCAAATTATCAAATACTGAAGCGGGATAGCCTCTTCTAACTGGTAACTGTCCTGTTGCCAATGAGGTATCACGCAATGCACGGAGATACCTTGTTAGGGAGTCCATAAATAAAATAACATTCAAACCTTTGTCACGAAAATATTCAGCTATCGTCGTTGCAGTTAAAGCTGCATTTGCTCTATCTACAGATGGATAATCTGAAGTTGCAACAACAACCACTGTTTTATTTACTTTAGAGGTTTTCTTTAGTTGTTCAGTTAGGTCTGTAACTTCACGTCCTCGCTCTCCAATCAAGCCTATGATAAAAATATCTGCATCTGTGTTTTCAATAAGCATTAGAAGCAATGATGTTTTCCCACACCCAGCTGATGCAAAAATACCTATTCGCTGCCCGATACCACATGTCAGTAAACCATCAATTACCTTTATACCCGTATTACAAATTTGAGTAATTGGCCGACGTCTTGTATAGGATGGTGGTGTTTGTTCTATTTCCCTGTTTTCAGCAATGTAAAAAACGTTTTTCTCAGATCGCATTAAATCTTCCAAAACTTGACCATATGGATCCAGTACACATCCAAGTTTTTCATTACTGATATTGATGGACATAAAAAAACCCATTGGTTCAACTGCTATATCGCTTGATAAGCCTTCAGTTGTCCCGATGACAGCTAATGTTGCTTCTTCATTATCTATAGATAATATTTTTGCCTTAGCAACCACATCCGTAGACATCCAATTCTTCCTTATATAACATATCTCACCGATCGATATATTATCTAAGCGCAGCTTTATAATTCCGTTATTGATAGCGTCTGGAATAACTAGTCTGTTGAATAGTGTCGGGTATTTGTTTGCTTTCATTTTTATAAAATAATCATAGATGGTTGATTTTATATAAACTCAACATTTTTTATGTTCTGTTAAAAATAACGCCTCATTATGGTATTGTAATATACATTACAGTGAACATATTAACAGCTCTTTGTTCGGTGATTATTGTGGTTTGTAATTAGTTTTGTGATAGTATCTCACTACATTAACCAATCTTGAGACTTTAGGTTATTTACAAGTCAAATGGTTTTAATTATATTTATGGAAATATTATCATTGATTTCACCAAATGAAATAACACCAATGTCTTGGTATTTTGTTTCCAAAAATTTCTTAACATATCTCCTGACATCAACAGAGCAAAGAATAACAAAATTTTTTACATCATAGCCCTCGAAACCGACAGTGAACTTATCGATTAAAGCATCTGCTTCTGATGGAGACATATTTAACATTGCACCAGAACTAACCTGCCGTATACTTTTCCTAAATTGTTCTTCACATTCTCCTGAAAGCATTATAACATTCAAAATATTATTTTGCAGGAAACGTTGGCAGATATATCTTGACATAAAACCTCTGATTTGCTCAACCAATATAATAATATCCTTTTCTCTGGGAGCCCAAAGTGCAAGCGCTTCCATTATCAGTCTGATGTTTCTGACTGAAACTCTCTCGTTAAGCAATCTTTGTAGAACCTCAGCGATGCGTTGCATTGTTATGTAGCGGAAAACCTCATGTACAAGATCTGGATACTGACTTTCACAACTATCCATAAGGAATTTAGTTTCTTGAATCCCAAACACCTCTGAAATATTTCGTAATATTGATATTGAAGCACATTGGTATAATTCATCTAAAGGCGAACGTAATGCTATCCCCAAAACAGATAAATCATGAGCTTTATCTTTGCTTACCCACATTTCTTTATTTTTACCATAGGTGAAATTAACATTTGGTGCAACTAATTTCTCGGAAAAACTCACAACTCTCATCAGTTCACAATAAATTTCAATTTTTGCCAAATCAACCTCATTGACATATAACGTGGCCATGTTTTTTTCAAGTCCTTTGATCGTGGTTATTGTTATTTCAGGTAATCTGATCCCGTAATCAATTAAGAACTGACTTCTTATTTTATCTGATACACATTTATCGGAAAAATATTCAAATGTTTCCGGGCTGAAGCCGATCATAAGTGGCGTGACGTTTATTACAACATTGTCAATGTTATTGATTAACTCAAGGTTATCATTAATGATGTTAGTGTCTATATTGTCCTCTTTGAGATTCACATATGATAAATTTCCATTTTGGGTTAAAGCTTTTTTTTCTATGGTAGTTTTAAAAAAATAAATAGTCCCTACCCCTCCCGCAAGCATCAAAAACACAATTAATGGAAAACCAGGCAAGAGCCCCATGCAAATAGCTAAAATTGATGTAACTAAAAGTACAAACGGATTTCGCACTAACTGATTAATAACAGTGCGTCCCATATTATCACTCTCACCGTTAACTTTAGTCACAATAAAACCGGCACTGATCGAAATCAAGAGTGCAGGAATCTGAGCCACTAATCCATCCCCAATTGTAAGCACTGTATATGTTGAAAGTGCGGTCGACACGTCCATATCATACTGCGTTATGCCAACAGAAATTCCACCTATCAGGTTTACAAAAATAATAATAATACCTGCTATAGCATCTCCCTTGATAAATTTCATCGCACCATCAAAAGAACCATACAACTGACTTTCTCGTTCCAGAACGCTTCTACGTTCCCTGGCTTCGTCTGCATTGATCATACCTGCTCGCATATCAGCATCGATGCTCATTTGCTTACCCGGCATCCCATCCAAAGAAAATCGAGCTGCGACTTCAGCTACACGCTCAGATCCTTTAGTGATAACAATGAACTGAACGATTGTAACAATAGAAAAAATAACGAAACCGACTATTAAGCTATCTCCAATAACAAACTCTCCAAAACTAGAGATAATATCACCAGCATCTGCTTCAATCAGCACTAAGCGGCTTGTGCTAATTGATATAGCTAGCCGAAATAAAGTTGTGATAAGTAAGATAGCTGGAAATGTTGAAAAATCCAGTATTCTCTCTATATAAAATGACCCCATGAATATAAGGAGGGCTATGATCAAGTTAAGCGCAATCAGAAAATCAATGATATAGGTAGGCAGCGGTATGATCAACATTGCTATGATAACAATCATCAATAGCAATATAAATAATTCAGCTTTGAATTTTAAGTTGTAATGTTTCATATTATCTTTATGTCATTTGTTACGCTTTCATTGTTTTAATTTTATTAGCGTTAAATAATAAACATGTGTCTTCCATTTCCATTATTTTATTAAGGATAAGGTCTTTGTCTTTTATATCTTCAAAAATATTTTCTGGTAAGTCTTTTATTGCTGAGTACACGCAGCTTATAAAAACATCTTTAACTAATTGTTTTTTTACACTAATCATTTCATTTATAAATTCTTTGGTATTCTCCGGATATCTGAGTATTGATAGGAACATCGACAACAAATTTGGTTCATCAATTCCAGAGTCACTGACTGTTTTTTTGTTAATTAATTCATCTATAAAGATGTGTTCTGAAGATTTAATTTGTCTCATGATTTTCAGCTTACCAATTAAGTAACCAAATTCAAGAGCCGTTGAGCTAGGATCTTGCGAAGCAATATCTAATAACAATGCATCTTCAAGAAAATCTAGTATTTCCTTTCTTTTTTTATACCCAAAAGTAGTTATCAGATTTTCATAGAACTCAAGGCTTTTTTCTGTACCAGATATAAAATTCCGATATGCTGCTCTTAATAATGAAGGTTTTAGTGAAAGATGTTTCCCGAAAATTTTTGCCTTCAGGGCACAATTTATCCCACCTTTCAGTTCCTTTGGATCCGCATCTTTTTCAATTATTTCAATAACTACTTTTAGTTTTTCTTTTAACTCATTATCCAGATTTCTATCGTTTACTAAACCTTGTAATAATAAAATCAAATCGCTGATGTCAGTACATCGGCGTTTAAGTTCATACAATAACTCACTAATATTTAACTCTTCTACTCTGGATGTTTCAAATACCTTACATATATCTTTTATGGTTTTTGCATCCAATATTTTATCGCTATATTTTGTTATATTTTTATTGAATTTCTCCTGTAAAACCTTACCATAAAACTGACTTAATGCTGATGACATTTCATCTATTGAGTCAACAAATCTTGAAATATCCATGGCAGACATAACATTTTTATTAGCTTCTGGTGCTTCCGTTATCTCATTGTTTTCATCAAAGCCTGTATTTACCTTTTCTTTATCAAAAAGGAGCGGTTTATGTGATTTATTTGCATCTAAGTTAATATTGCCTACCATTTTATATGCTCATCTATTCAAATAACCATCAACCCATTTTCGTAGTGGTTCACTTTCTGTAGATAAATTTTTATTAACTTCGTTCAATACAGATGAAGTCTCAGGCATTATGTTCTCATTTATTTCCCGTGGCTGAATCAAAAAGAATCGAATAGTGTTATTGTAACTTCTTGACCTATATTTAAATAAATTACCGATATATGGTATATCCCCAAGAAGGGGAACCTTTTCCTGTGATTCAGTATCAGAATCACGTGTATATCCGCCAATTAATAAACTTTTACCTTGAGGTACTCTGGCTACTGTACTTATCACCGTGCGCCCGACCTGAGGTAATGATTCACCTTCAGAAGTTCCAGCATCGTTACCATCTTCAATATTCAAAACCATTTCAATCTGATTTTCACTAGTAAACCGCGGTAACACACTTATTAATGTACCATACGTTACATGTTCCATGCTTGACGTACGCTCACCAATCAAAGTCACATAAAATGTTTTATTGTTATCAAAAATTGCTGGTATATTTTCCTGAGTAAGAACAACCGGTCTTGAAATAATTTTTGCTTTTTGTTTTTTTTCGAGAGCCTGGACAGTAGCCAAAAACGACGTTGTATCAAGAGTACTGAATGACGCATTACCCGAGTTAATGATTACACCGAATGTGGTATTTAAATCGACAGACCCCGTCCAACTTACGCCTACCTGGTCTAAATCGCTTTTATCAAGATCAATAATCCAAAGTGACAGTTCAATATGCCTTTTAGCATAATCAAGTTGTTTAATAATACTTTCAATAAATGAAACCTGCCCCGCCTCCCCTCTTATTAAAAGACTGTTTGTTGCTGGGTATGAAACCACTTTGATAGTATCTGTACGCTTAGGTGATGATTTACTTATGAAAGCTAACAGTGGCTTTAACTCATTGCTTTCTTGCTGAAAATTATTAACTTCGCGATCATTATCAACAGGCAACTGCTGCCCAGTTGCATTATTAGAACTATCTACTGAAGTTTTTAAGTTATCTGATGATCTTCCACTACTACTGCCCATAGCATCTTGTAAAATTTGTTCGATGACAGTTGCCATACCAGGTATGATAACCTTTTGGTCACGGAGTTCATATACTCGATCGTCAACAAATGTGTTTTCAAGATGCACAATACCTATCCGTTCTCCATTAAGATGGAGAGCGGCTCTTTTTTCATCTATGTTCTTTACTGTTTCCGTTAATAATTTAATATATATGGGAGGGCCAGATATGTAAAATGTTTTTGAATTTTCGCTACCGCGTATTGGATATCTTTCATCATATAAACCAGAAGACATCATGTTTTTCACAATATCTTTCATATTGACATTTTTTGTGTTACACACGACACTTTGAATTTCGCTTGCATCATATATATAATAGGTTGCTCCATCAAAATACCAAATAAGACCTAGTTGGCTTGATAAACGCTCAAGCTGTTTATCTGGTGACGTTAGATCAATTGTACCACTTATACTCTTCCGTGCAGCAAGTTTACTTACAACAATTGGGGATCCAATTCTTGCAGAAAAGGAGGTAAAAAAACTCTTTAGATTATCATTCTTTGCATTATATACATCTCCGTTGCCATGTGCGTGCTCTCCCCCCAAGAATAAAATTATAATAATTGAGATCATTTTTAATGAATCACCTTTTTTAATCATCTTTTGTTCGCCATTTTTTTATGAAGTTAACGTTTTTCAAGTCTCGTGGAGAATATCCAGTAAATTTTTTTACCGCATTAGAAAAATGTGATGATGAAGAAAAACCATTATTAATTGCATGAAAAGTTAATGAATCGTCATGTTCAACACAATCGAAATAAGTATTCATAATTTTCCACTTTTCGAGCTCCTCTTTAACAGGTTTTCCGAGTGCTTTATAACACAATCGTCTGAAATGTGAATATGATAAACCATATTCCTTGCATAATTTTTTTATGGATGAGATGTCATCGCAAACTGTTTTTTTTAGTAAAAAAAATATAATTTGATATTCTTCGCTTGCTCTGATGAAATTTAATAATGGTTCTATTGATTTTTCTTTTATGATGTAACTAAATATTAGCCATTTTTTAAATTCATTGTCATTTTCAAAAAGCTCTGGACTTACCTCCTTAATCTGATAATTCCAAGATTTATTACTATATGAATGTTCTGATATGCCGTTTGCCATATCCATAAATACAAGTAAACTCGCAACGGATTCAAGCCGGATCTTTCGACAATTACAAAGTCTATTTGATACATGTAATCGAGTTCGACCATCCAAAAAGAAAAGCGAACATCCTTTAACAGTTCGTAATTCACAGTCATTCCGTGTAATAATGCTAATTGTTGTCTCAATCGGGGCTTTAATAATTATAAGTGTTTTCTCTGTAATGAGATACTCATCATCTTTTCCCAAGACGATAGCTGAATCACTTTCATACAGACTGGCAGCTTTTTCCATTACTTATATTCTCACCATGATTTTCACCATAAATATAATAATAAATGTTCCACGAAACATGATGAAAACATAATTTAAATATTATGATTGCATTTACATGCTGATTTTATTCTCTACCAGCCAGAATATGTCTCATTCACACTTCTCCTGTGAAATGGGTTTCTTTGCCACATATACTGTATTCACACAAAAATAGTGAGGTCTGAAAGCTATTGTCAATATTAGATAATAAATGTGCCTGAATCGCCACGGGTTTAACAGACACCTCGGAGTCATTTAAGATGACTTAAAG
>NZ_SZWS01000004.1:0-14727 GCF_005281245.1 Citrobacter sp. wls826 | reverse complement strand
AAACCGCCGGAAGAAACCGGCGGCGGTGGGTGGCTACGTAACGTCTGACTCTGATCCCAGCCGTCACGGCATATCTGACAGCTAGCCCGGCAATTACGATTTGTTGTTGCCGTGGCTATTTTTGCCCCCTTTTTTGCCTGCCTCTGAAGCGCGTTGCGGGTCATTCTTAAAGTTGCCCCCGCTGTGCTGGCCACCTTTTCGACCTGCTTCTGATGCTCTTTCGCGATCTTCCGCAAAGTTGCCGGAACCGCCTCGATGGTTTGCCATTACTGACCTCCGTCATTGATTAGACATCATATTGCATAGGTACTGAGGAGTGATACCTCACGCAGCGTTACGGGCGATGCCCTGAAAATAACTGCGTGGGATTAAGCATAGTGAAGCGTGGCCTGAGCAGCCGCTAACTGTAATATCCTGCAACAGGATTGGCGGTGATAGAGAAATAATCACAGCAAGAAATCAATAAGTCTTTCTTATGACTACCAAATTCCACCCGGTTAAATATGTATCATTTTGCAACAAGAGAAGTTGTTATAAAAATTGTTATAAATCAAAGAAGTGATTGTGAAATTTGCACTCCTGACAGTACGTCATATCTTTAAAGGTAGGTAGCGAGTCGCTACGGACACGGTTAACTCGAGGAGTAGTGTAAAATGGCAAAAGTTCTGGTGCTTTTACATAGCTAAACACGTACATTCATCTACCTGTAAAAACAGGACAATATCAGGTGAATCCCTATGCAATTTAATAGTAGATTTCCAAGTATCTATGCAATTCTACACAGATTCTATGCAGTATCGGTATAGTCCCTTTTTGTCCTAACTTATTGAAATATATAAAGAATCTGTAAAGTCCCTTTTCAGGGTAAACTGTATCGTGTTAGTCGTTCCTCTCTCGACTCCTAGAAAAGTGCTATATACAGGAGTATATAACGCTATTCATGCAGTTGGTCACATGATGTAACTATCAAACCACTTAACAATTTCCTACGTGAAAGTTATTTCTGAGGGTGGGTAAGTGTTCAGGAGATTTTATGAGGATAATTCTTATCCGAATCATCACGTAGTACACGCTTAGAGGATACAAAAAAGCCCCCAATTAAGGAGGCCATGAATCTATATAGGTGATGAGAAATTATTCGGCTTTAATACGCTGTACAGTTGACTTGGCAACGTTGAATTGAGCGGCTACTTTAGCGATTGAACTACCAGCAGCAAGAGCAGCTTTAATACCTTCTCTGTCAATCGCTTTACCGTTACCCCTTCCAACTACACGACCAGCAGCTTTAGCAGCTTCATAGCCTTCTCGTTGACGCTCAAGCATCATTTTACGTTCAGCTTCAGCCACTGCTGAAAAGATTGTGAGAATCATCTTAGACGTGGGGTTATCGTCACCAGTTATCAGACCTTCTTTGTGAAAGTGAACCTTGATACCTTTCTGTGAAAGTTTATCCACCAGCGTTAATACATCCACGGTAGAGCGCCCTAAACGTGACAAGTCGTGTACATGGATAACATCACCTTCACGAACATAATCGAGCATAGCCTTTAGTTGTGGACGGTCTGTATTCTTCCCAGATGCTTTATCAGTAAATACCTTATCCAGTACGACCCCTTCAAGTTGACGGTCTGTAATCTGCTGGATTGATGAAACTCGAACATAACCAATGTTAGCCATAATATACTCATTTGCCTTACTCATTTGATGGATTGAGTATAACGTACCGATAAAGTGTTTTACAAGGCTAATCGGTATGGTTTTTACAGGGGGTTAGCTATACCTTTTTAGTATGCTATAACGGTATGCCTAAGAGATGGAGATGCCTTTATAGCAACTCACATAGAAAGTCAATAGATATTTTAAAATTCTGCAAAGGGGGTCACATAGCTGGTGTAACAGGTACTTAGCAGCTACAGACATCTGTCAGATATTTTTGAAAGATTTGGTTGAAGAGACTTAGAAGAGGTCTGATTATTTTTTATAAAAATTTTCAGAGTCTGAAAAGTTACTGTACAAATTTTATACAAACTAAAAAGGACTCCCGAAAGAGTCCCTTTACAAGTCGATTTTTAACGTGGCTACGACAATCCACCCATACCTTACCAGACTTTACCTTACCACACCTGACCCCACCACACCTAACCCAACCATACCTTGCCAAGCCATAGGAAGGTGTAGAGAAACCGATGAAGGTGTCTGTACAGTTGCATCTTAAACAACCATCACAATAATGTCAAATAGTTCTTTTAAGTAGGAGGGGTTCCCCTATGGTCACTATATCCCCTCTCTCTCTCTCGTTTAGTGTCCCTTGATAGCACCTAGAGAATATGCTCTGTAACACCTTCACAGTATCTATATCAGGTCAACTATAAGAGGTCTTGATAGAATCTTCAAAGGTACTTGACAGATAACTACGAAGTTGCTAGGAAGGAGTGTTTAACGGGAGAAGAGATACGATATAACCCGAAGGGAGAGTATCATTCTTAACAGTGACCGTAAGAAGAGAACTTGAGAGACAACTAAACAAACCTCTTAAGTAAAAGACAACACTCCAGAAAGAGTGTCTGTTTAACAAGCTTCTCAAAAGCTCTTAAAAAGTCTGTTAAATAAGGTCATGTAAGCAATCTTACCATTTTGTCAATGCTTTTGTCTTTGACCTAAATCAATAAAATGTATCGTTTGATATGCTTTTAAACAAAATAGCTAAAAAATCTTTTTAGAGGGGCGCTTCGCTTGGGGTCACTATGCTCTTTTTCTCCCTCTTAATGGGAGTTACAGAGACATTTCAACGCCCTGATAAGGCAAGCCCGATGATAACAGAAACAGAGGGCAAAACCACTTATCAACACTGTGAACGAATAACGTAAAGGGCTGGTTAAGAAGTCGGTTAAGAAGGTGGCTCTCCCTTTCTGGGGTTGTCGCCTTGTGTCTTAGTGAGTCCAGGAAGTTATCTGTGAAGAGGCTAGACAGTCTTATATATTGGGTGATTACAACCCTTTGAAAAATAAGAACTTTTAGAAATTACTGTTAAGGTTACAGAGTTAACTGTGAAGAGACTTGTCAGTTCTCTATATATGGGTGATTACAACTTATTGAAAAATAAGAACTTTTAGAAATTACTGTCAGAGAGGTGAATACTTGATAGATACAGCTTTCCGGTTCTGTCAAGCTATTTTTTAATAGATAGCACAAAATGCTAAAGATACCCCTATACATCTCGTACAGGGGATTTTGGAGGGATTAACGGGGTTCTGTATGGTCGTTATCCTTAAGGTCAAGCGTCCATGTACGACCGAACAGTCTAAAGACAACAAGCACCCTGACGAGGACGTAGCGAAGTAGCAGGCCTGCAAGCAGTCCAACACCTCCACCAGTCCATACATCAGGTGACCCCAGTTCAGGAGGGAGATTTACCATTAAATTTCCTGTGTGCAATGCAATACCATGTGACCAAATACATAGTTGATTCGGTTAGTTGGGCTTGTTCCAACCCCTATCGAATAAACCTCATAGCCACGCCTCATATTTTACTCTCCCCATAAACCCATTATACCACAGATGTTAATGAAATGTTAAAAAATGCTTGACATTAGTCTTTGAAACTGCTAAGATTGTATATATAAGTTAACAGAATAATAACATCTTATGAGGGTCAGAATATGAATGAGAGACGCAGAATTTAGAGCGATGCTTCAGGCATCAAGAGAACGCAACAAGCACAACTCCTACGCTTACACAAACAACCCCACCAGCTACGAAGTCCCAACCTTTAGCAAATCCGAACGTAAGAACATTGAAGCGGTCATTCGTAGCATTACGCCACGAGACAGATATATGTCAGTACGCAAAGAAAAAGAGAATACTTTAAAAACTTTCTTGATGGGCTTTGATTCTTACGAGCAACTGCCAGCAAAAATTGAAGATTTAATTATCGGCACTTGTCGCAGTTTTGGAAGAGATAATTATCACCGAAAAGTTTTCTATTTACTACGAAATATTGACAAGATTAGCTCAAGCACAATAACAAGTTATCTTCAGCGTCAAGCAACCAGGCTTAGCTATGAATTACCAAGCGATAAATATTGCGCTAACTTAGCCACTATTTGCATGAAAGTTATTGAGACAATTAATCATCATGCGGAAGTGGGCAATATCAGCCTTACGATTAGTGAACCAGATTTCGAGTTTGACCCGTATTTAGTTACAGAGGAATTTTAAAATGAAAACCAGACACACACTAACCCGCATTTCAGAGGAAGCTTTTAACGAGCTTAACAGAATTAAACAAACGACCAACTTACCTCATCAAACTGTTATGCAGCTTGCAATTGCTAAAGAGGTTACTGAGTCGGATTTACTGAAATATCCAGTCTCTAAAGGTCGTAAACACATCCGAATTACTCAGGACGCTTTAGATACTTTGAAGGGACTAAACAACTTTAAAATTGATATTGCCCGTCTATTGAGTCTTAAGATTCACAAGTTAAAGTTAGAGATGGAGGTCTGATGCTATGCGTTACTTTTGAATACCACACAGATAAAATGATTCGCTACATCTCCGACCTCCTGATTAAAGGAAACGGATTCGGTGACATCCATAACTCAAAAGATATTTTCATTAAAGCCATTGGCCCAAATGAAACACTGAAAGCAGCAGTCAAGCCAGAATGGTTTGAGCGTCACAAGATTGAATTAGGTTATTGGGGTGAGGAGGTTTTATGAAACCTTGGCATGAAGATGTTAGACGATATTTTACAGAACACCTTATCTATGATGAATCCAGTGATTCCCTGTGCTGGTCTGATGGGGAGTCAGTCACGATAAATACCGACGACTACGGCAACAAAACATTTAATATAGGTCGATACACATTCTATGTGAAATATGTTGTCTGGTTCCTTTATCATGGCTATCAATCCAATAAGCAAATTATCCATCGAAATGGTAACAGAGCCGATACCAGACCAAAAAACCTTATGCAAGTCCGAGACTTTAAGCGAAATTAGAAAAACAGCTTCTCAGACGCTCTCAATCGCATTCTAACGCAAAAAACTACCCTATTTTAGGGTGGGTAATACCACTGTACAGGCTACCCCTGAAAAAGACTGTTTAGCTCGTTACAGAGCGATTGAGGAGGTCTGGTAAAAAGGAGATTTTAAGAAATGAGAGAATTAAACTTCCCGCTACAGATTTTCGTTGATAACGACACCGCTATGATGGTGCAAAGCTTCGTTGATTCCGGTGTGTCAATTGACTTTGACAGGCTGTTAGAGTTGATGGCTGATAATGCAGAAAACATCTCTGACTTTATTCAGTCGGTGGAGTTTAACGAGCCTCGAATGATGCTACCAATTAAAGACAGCAACATGAAAAGATTGGTTATCGAGCAAACGAACAGATACAATATTTCCCCAGAGCAATTTTTGAAAGGTGCTGTGACAATTTTGTACGCTGACAATATTTTGGTTGCGGATTCTGTGAGGATTCACTAATGGGATTGATAATTGCTTGGACAGCTTTGGGTTTATTTGTTGGTTGCTGGGTAGGTAATACGGTAAATAAAAATTGATGTTACCAATCTGTTAAAAAGCTGTTGACAAATAACCTTAAATATGCCATAATTTTAAGTATGGGAGAGCAATTCTCTCTTATTTATTTCAACAATTACATCTACATCTAGGGATAGTTATTCTGAAAGGTGCAATGCTTTTCGCTACATGGCCTATTTAGCCCACACTAGATAGGCTATATATCAAAAAGTGCTTAATCATTCATTATTGAACCCTTACAGCTTTGCCCTAATCATGATTAGGGCGTTTTCTTTAAGAGTTTTTAAACAGAGCTTTTAAAGAAAGTTTTTCCTGAAACTTCGTTAACGTTAAAGCAAACCTTCAAAGCCCTTCACAGATGAGGATGATTCCATGAATATCCGAATCACCTATGTTTAGGGCTTTTTTCAGCTTTTAAAAAGCATACTTGGCAAACCGCCTTTTAAGTCTCTTCTAAGTTTGTATGGCTGTCAGGTGTGCTTTTTAAAAACTGAAACATAAATTATCTTAGAAGAGGAAAATATTAATGTCCATTCGTAATGAACACGAAATGATTGTTGAGAACAGACCAAGTGCACTTGATATTCACGAATTAACTTTGCGTGAATCTTTTGATAGAGCTTGGCGGGAATCACACGAAGTAAATAAAGGTCCTTATATTCCACCAGAACCACTCGAGATTCCAAGAGTTGAAATTGATTTTTCGATGAATGAGGAATGTGAGCTTGATTTGAAACTGAAGCTACAACGCCGATATTTCCAAGCTATTAAAGACTCTCAAGAAGCAATGAGAAGTGTTTACGAGAAAATTCAGTCCAAACTTGAAGACGAAATTGACGAAATGGTTATTTCGATGGAGCTTCAAACCAATTCTTATGCTTATTTCTCTCGACTAGACCGTGACGGTTGGGGGTATGACCCTGTAGAGATTGGTAAAGTGATTGCAGATTTACCAGAAGGTCAAAGAGTTATTCGTACAGAAAGAGCCATTAGAGCGCCACATCGACTATCTCTAATTGTTGCTGATAAATCACAAGCTGAGCTTGAAGAAATTGCCAAAGAGAAACTGGCGCAAGCAAGAGAAAATGAGATTAATTTGCTGAAATCAAGACTGGCTAAGCTGATTAGTGACCATCAAGCGCTGGCTAAGGAGTACCGTCAAGAGTTGGCACAGATTATCAGCTTCAATGATTTTCTGAGTGTTCCACGAGAATTTAGCAAGGCTGTTTAATTATGCATATGTGAGGTGATGAATGATTGATTTAACAGAACGCTATGAAACTATTAAGTCTGTTTGTGAAAACTTAAAGTTACAAACTAAGCCAGCCTTAAGAATTAAAACCAAACATCAAATTATCACCTCACACAAACCAAAAACACGCAAGATTCCAAAGTGGTGTATTGACCGTATCCCTTCTGATGCTCAAATTATAGGTGAAACGGAACTACATTATCTTGTCAGGCATTAAAAAGATTGGTTGGGTAAAATCAACGGGAGAGATTATCGAGTGACATCGGTAGCTCTCCCTTTTTTGTATATGAACACTTAAGAGGTGAAAAATATGAATGAGCAAATTCACAGTTGATAGTTTTATCGTTGAGCTAGGCTTCAGCGAGAACGTTATTAAGGGCTTGCAAAGAGTTGAAAAGGCAGCTTTGCAGTCAGCACAAAGAATTGAACGTAATTTGAATAGAGCGTTTAAGGTCGATACCAAGCAACTTGACAGCAATCTGACAAGTTCTTTAGGGCAACTTGAAAGGAAGTTTAATAAGACCTTTGACAAGATTGAACAGCGTCTTAAAAACACTAGAGCGTTTAAGATTAAAACGGAAATTGAGGATACTTTAAAGCCACTTAAACAACCGAGACAGCCACGAATTAGCGGCAACAGAGCAATCACAGCAGCTTATTCAGCTAATATGTCTAAGCTAAAAGGCTTTGACCCTATTTTGCAGAAATACATCAAATCTCAGTTTTACGGGCTATCTGCTAAAGCTGGTAATATTGGAAGTGAAAAGTTTAACGCTGAACTTGCAAAATTAAATCAATCTCTTCGTGAAACGTTGAATAAACTCAGGTCACAGACAAAGACCACCAGCATTAACAATACAAGCGACGCATTTAATAATCTTGCAAGCAATGCGATTAAATTATCTGGTGCATTTTACTCTGTGATGGGTGCTCTTAACGCTTACAAGGCCATTATGAATGCAGGTCTTAAACGAGATTCCGCACAGAGAGCCGCTAAGTTTGTACTTGGTGATAAAGCATCTGAGGCTGAAACATTTATCAGGGGACTGGCTGACAAGACAGGTCTTAATATCTCTGAAGGGCTATCAAGCTACGCTAAGTTTGCAGCAGGTGCTCAGGGTTCTATGTCACAGGAACAGACACAGGAACTATTTGGTAATGCAACGGCTATGAGTCGCTTAATGGGGCTTTCTAACGATGAGCTAAACGGCATTTTGAAAGCTTTTGAGCAGATGGCGAGCAAGGGCAAGATTCAGGCTGAAGAGCTTCGTGGACAGTTGGGTGACCGTATGGCTGGTGCATTTAAGCTATTCGCTGAAGCATTGGGTATGACTGCTACAGAGCTTGATAAAGCGATGAAAGACGGGAAGATTTTAAGTAGTGATACTCTCCCTAAAGTTGCTAAACAGATGGGCTTGATGATTGATAAAGCGGGTGGCTGGGCTGAAGTTGCTAAGAGCACTCAGACAGCTTTAGGGAAACTGGCTAACAACTGGGATGATACGATGGTGAAAATCTTCTCAGGTTCACAGGATGAGCTAAACGGCTTCTTATCCAGCCTGAGTAGCCTGCTTAGTGAAATGGGTATGAGTTCTTCTATCGCTGGTGATGCTATCGGTGGACTTATCGACATGCTTAAAGCTGGTGTAGATGACATCCGTATCTTTAACAATCACCTTGAAGGCTGGATTCTACAGACTAAGAAGGCCTATTACGCACTTGATGACACTAAACGAAAACTACTTGATGAGGTCGGTGATGGTTTTATCAATTTTGTCAAAGGTCTTGCTATAGCGTTATCTGCAAAGACGCTATTCAGTGCCACTGCAGGGATTATGAACCTGTCGAGAGCAATCACAACGTTAGGTACAAGAGCTAATCAGGTGGCTGGTCAGGTAGCTACTGGTAAAGGTGGTGGAAAACTGAAAGGTGTAGCTGGTGGTGTAGGTAGTGCTCTTGCAATTGGTTATGCTGATGACGGTTATGAGACAGCTTTAGCATTAGCTTCAATGATTCCACAAATCAGAGGTGTCACTCTTGGTTTATATGCATTGAAGAAAGCACTGGATTTTATGAATCAGGAAGTAGTCAAAAACGCTAATATGCATCCATCTGGGGTGGGTGTGGGTAGTGACTTTAATCCTGTGTATTCTGGTGACCCTAATAAACCGAATATGATTAACGAAGGATGGAGTAGAATTTTTAGTTCAATGGGTGAATTGTTTAACAATGCCACAATGAATATTGCAAGATTCAATCATCCAGAATTGATTACCATGAAACAAGATGCATCATTAACGAGTGCAGATATTCAGGGTCTGAGGGATGAAATCTCTGCTTTAAGTAAGCGTATTCAGGAACCAGTGAAAGTTTCACTTGGTGGTGAAGTTGCCATTAAACCAGATGAAACCAGCTTTATGACCTTTAGCAGTAATATCTACGACCAATATGCAGAAGCTACGCTATTAAGTTCATCATTTCCAGAAGATGATTGATTTAACGGTGTTCTACGTGAATAAAGCAAAGTTAATACCCACACTGAAAAATAGAATTTACGTACAACACGCTTAACAGAGAAAATACTTATATATCAAAGGCTTGGTTAAAAATGATTAAAATACACCAAGCCTTTGAAATCAAAGGAGAATTTAATGATTTACTCTAATCAGATTCGTTACAGTGGTAAAGATGGCGTTTACTTCCATCTACAAGGCCAACCAGATAATTTCTTGTCACTATCAGCTACTGAGAATATGGAATTTGATAGCCCTATGATGGTTACCACTCAAAATATGCAATCAGGGCAAACTGTAACAGATAATGTAATGCGTTCACCCAGAACTATTTCAATCAGTGGTGTGGTTGTAGTTGGTGAATCCGGTAGTATCCTCATCTCAAGAGATAATAAGCTGGTGGAAAACTTCATTGACACTCTTGAAAGCTGGAGAGACCAGAAGCAGATTATTTCGGTAATCTGTAAAGATGGAATTAAAATTGACGATTCTATTATTACGAGTTTTAAAGCTTCTAAAGATGTTGGTATTTCAAATGGTCTAAGAGTCCAGCTAACTTTTCAGGAAATTAACTTCAAAGCCATTGTGGGTCAGACTGATATTTCGGCTGCGACAGGAAAAACCGCTACCACTAATGACGGTGGTGTGACCAGTAAGAAGAATGCAGGTAACGTGACCACTGAACGCAATAACGCACCTATGCTATCGTGCAAAGAGCTAATGAGTATTAACGATGTATCCGGTTACGCTCCAGCTATCAGAAATGATATTCTCGATGCTCAGATTAAGTGCAATAAAGCTTGGAAGCTGGACTATTCAGACTTAACAGAAGCTGAAAAAACCAACGTCACCAATGCTAATAGTAACGCTGGTCGGGTAGCTTCAAAGCTTAAAAAGTACTCAGTGAATCCTCACAAAAAATACTAAGCGTCCACCTCTTCCATATCACCAGCAGGATAAATCCTTGTTACTGGTTCACCAAAAATAAGCATATCATCTAATGACTGCATCTCATCGGTTGCTTCTTCAAGCGTTAAGGTGTGGTCATCTTTACCATCAAGAGGGAAACCACGAATCATATTTCCATTGTGAAGATATATATCCACCAGCTTTTCATTACCAGAAACAACAATCTCTTTCACCAGACGCTTAATAATAATCTGGGCTTCAGTTCTCCCCTCTACAGACTCCATATCAAGACCGCTTAAATCCAAGCTTGATACAGATTTTACCCTCGCCTTTTCTCGTGATAACTGAACTATCAGTTCATCTTTTTCTTCTTGTTTAGCCCGTAGTGCTTCCTGAATCTGAGTGATGTTAGGAAGCTGTATCAGCGTCTCAGTGAGTTTTTCAAGTTCACTATCAACGGTGTTTAGTCTGCGTTGTAGTTCATCTAATTTAGCTGTATCCGTAGCTTCATCGTGTAGCTGTGATAGTTTGCTGAACAGACGACTACAAAGCTGTGTATCAAGTAACTTTCTGGACACTGTACCGTAGCTACAACGGGACTCCTTATTACCATTGCAACGGTAAGTACCTTGATAAACGGGTTTACGTATCCCTGTAGGAGTCATTACAAGCCCACACTTACAACGGATAAGCCCCTTCAGTATGTTCACATATAGCCAGTGTTCACCGCTGGATGTTTTCCCCTTCCCTGTTTCCTCTAACAGTTGCTGTACAGCGTAAAACTTAGAATCTGTGACAATCTGAGGATAGAACCCTTCAATTTCTTCACGTAACACTGTTTTACGGTCTTCTGAAGAAACCTTAGCGGGAAGGTAACCTAATACACTTCGTGAAGTCAGGATGTGTTTAACGCTTAATGCTGACCAGTTACCATCCGGTTTCTTAGTCTTGGATATTCTGACCTTACGCTGATTAATGGTCGGGTAACCTTGTTCGTTTAGCCATTTACAGATAGCAAACATCGACATACCAGAAAGACGCTTGTCATAGATGATATTCACCAGTGACGCTTTATCTTCATCAACGATGTAGTGTGAACCGTCTTCTGATAGCTCTAACCATCCGGGGGCTTGCTTACCCATAGGCTTCTTAAGTTCTCTTGCAAGCTGTGTTTTATGGTTCCAGACCTGAGCTATACGCTTTTGCTTAACAAGAGATTCTTGGTGTGCTCGCTCAGCTATGATGATGTGCTTAATCAACTTCACAGGGTCTGTTAATGCTGACTTGTCGTAGAGTTCACCATCACCCAAAGTCAGTATAGAGACTCCCTTCCTCAGTATCTGCCTAACGTCATCAATAGCTGTATCAATATCTGCCCTACTGAAGCGGTCAAAGTTCTCTACAACAATCAAGGAACCTTCTGGAATAGTCCCAGACATGACATTGTCAAACATACGTCTGAAGTCAGAACCTTGATTCTTATGTTGCTGGTGAAAACCAGATTTACCCTTATCAATATATTTGTGAGCAGGGAGAAGGTAATACTCTTCTTTATGTTTAGAGTAGAAAGCATCAATGAGGTTTGTTTGTCGTCTTAGGGAGTCACCAGAGTCTTGCTCTCGAGTACTCCACCGGATGTATGTCACTAGCAGCTTCATATCTTCGGACTATGCTTATCTAAGTGGTTCATTGAACAGGAGAACAATGATATGAGTGTTAAGGCAAGAATACTAGTGCTTTATTATTCCATGTACGGACACATTGAAACTATGGCCCATGCAGTCGCAGAAGGCGCAAATAAGGTTGATGGCGCGGAAGTGATTATTAAACGCGTACCAGAGACCATGCAGCCGGAGATTTTCCTCAAAGCTGGCGGCAAAACACAAAACGCACCAGTCGCAACCCCGCAAGAACTGGCAGATTACGATGCCATTATTTTTGGTACCCCCACACGCTTTGGCAATATGTCCGGTCAGATGCGCACCTTCCTCGACCAGACTGGCGGGCTGTGGGCTTCAGGCGGCCTGTACGGCAAACTCGCCAGCGTATTCAGCTCGACAGGAACCGGCGGCGGTCAGGAACAAACCATTACATCAACCTGGACTACGCTTGCTCACCATGGGATGGTGATTGTGCCTATCGGTTACGCGGCGCAAGAGCTGTTTGATGTTTCTCAAGTTCGCGGCGGTACCCCTTACGGCGCAACCACCATCGCCGGAGGCGACGGCTCACGCCAGCCAAGTCAGGAAGAATTATCTATCGCCCGCTATCAGGGTGAATATGTCGCAGGTCTGGCAGTAAAACTCAACGGCTAATCTTCAACAGGAGGATTCGAATGCCAACTCAAGAAGCGAAAGCCCATCGCGTCGGCGAATGGGCAAGTCTGCGCAATACATCGCCGGAAATAGCCGAAGCCATTTTTGAAGTCGCGCATTATGACGAGAAACTGGCGGAAAAAATTTGGGAAGAAGGTAGCGACGAGGTGCTCATCAAAGCCTTTAAGAAAACAGACAAAGATTCGCTCTTTTGGGGTGAACAGACTATCGAACGCAAAAACGTCTAGCGCTCAGACTCCCCCGCGAACACGGGGGAGTTTTTCTTTTACTTAGCCGCCTCATTCAACACGCTGTCGAACTTATCTATCGGGCAAAAGCCATCCGCATCTATCGGACACCCTTTCAGCTCCAGCGTTACGCGCTGCGCCGGGGATTTCAGAGTCAAAACGTCTGCATTACGCAACTGCTGTGAGCTCTGATACACGTACTCGATTTTCATCAGATCACGATTCGCGTTGCTGTCATGCCAGCGCTGGAAGACAATCTTCCCGCCAATCGGCGTACGCTCGTTCTGATCGTGAAGCTGGTACGGTTTGAAATCCAGCGCGGTGAGCAGCGATGCGATGTTTGAGTCATGCCCCACCAGCACGGTTATTTTTGGCGCTTTTACGCGTTCAGTAACCAGCGCATTATCAATATACTTCACCAGCGGTTTGGCGACGTTCTGCGCCACTTCCGGGGAGGTGAACAGGCTGTCCTGATAGCCATTTTTCAGCTTCGACAGAACCTTCCACTGTTGATCGGATTTAATCTCGCCCCAGGCGACCTTATCCATCGGGAAGCCTTCGTAATATTGCAGCGTGAAGGCATCAACCAGCGAATTCCCGACCTTCAGCGGCCCCGAAACCCCAGGCTCCTGCTGGTATTTCGCGCTAAACGTATCTTTGGCATCGGTCAGGGAACACTGCTGTTTTTCTTTGCAGGACGGAGAGTCTTTGTAGTCGGTCATTTGCTCAAGCAACTGATAGCTGTCGTTGAGCTGCATTTGGCTACGCTCTTTCTCCATTGCCTGAACCGCCTGCTGGCTGAAGGCGGCGGAATCATCGGTGATCACCGGGTTAAAGGTGGGATCCATGGTGCCCATTTTTTCCTGATGATGGACCGGGACGTCGCAACCCGGGAAAGCACCGGTGACAAAGAACTGCGCCGTCGCGACCGTACGCTGCAGGCTGTTAGCATAGGTATAGACCGTACCCGGCGCCGGACATTCGCCCGATTTCACCATCCCCTGCTCTGCCAGCCACTCTCGCATATAGTGGCCCATATAGATTTCCAGCACGCCGCCTTTGGTGGTGAGTTGTCCGCCGGGGACATCCCATTCTGGCCATTGTTTGGGGGTGGACTGCTCAAGAACACTGCCATTATTGGCTAAAGGTGCGCGTAAGTTATGCCGACTCATCATCAATACTTGCTGAAGCTGATAGCCTTCCGGCGCGGTCTGCGCCTGCGCGGCGGTTGACATTAATACAGCCCCTGCCACGGCTGCGGCGATTAACGATTTATTCATCCCTACGACCTCTTGTTGTTATCAATCACAACAGAGTGTGACAGAAATATGACATATTTCCCGGAACGCTTTCGCAAAACGCACCATCTACTTTGTCGTTTTAATACCGAACTCGGTTTCTAATTTGCGAATGCCAAGCGGGGTGAAGGTGACGCGGCGACCACTCAGCTCCGTTTTTATCCATCGTTTTTCAATCAGCCAGCGTAGCAGCGATGCGCCAAGCACGCCGCCGGGATGGTAACGTCGTTCACTCCAGTCCAGACAACCGCAGGTTAATTTCCGCCGCGATGCGCTCGCAGCCAGGACAATCCCCATTTGTGCCAGTTTTTCCTGCCCAAGAGAGGTCAGCGTTTCACCATCCGGCGTTAACCATTGACGGGAAACCAGCGTATCGAACAGCCTCACCGCCACCTCGCCAGCAAGATGATCGTAGCAGGTTCGGGCATGTCGTAAGCCTGGCGGCGTCGTGATTTTTCGTGGCGTAGATGTAGCCCACGCCACGCCCATCAGGCGCTCCAGCAGTTCAGCGATATCGGAGCCTGCAAGGCGAAAATAACGATGCCTGCCCTGCGCGAGCGCCACAACAAAACGTTGTTCGCACAGACGCGCCAGATGCGCACTGGCGGTCGACGCTGACACATCCGCCACTGCGCTGAGCTCG
>NZ_SZWS01000003.1:0-1003 GCF_005281245.1 Citrobacter sp. wls826 | reverse complement strand
TGCCGGAAAGAGTTGATGTGCAGAGAATCGCATCGCAACAGCCGGTCACTCTCTTGTTACGCTGAAGCCTGCCCGTCAGGCGGCACTTCAGGCCATTATCAACGTGGAAACTTCCCGTGAACGTGGTGCCCGGTTACCACTGGATGATGAAAAAAGTGTCCATGAACGTGTGGATAATGCCCGTTTTGATTTACGCTCAAAATTCTACGTAAAACCTAAAGCTGACCATCCTTGGCTCACGCGCCGCACGCAAAGTAATCAGCAAGTGAAGCCCCCTAAATTACCCAGAAAGAAGGCTGATCCCGATAAAATGGACTGAAACCAGGCGTTATTCAGTTGAGTGCATATCCAGTCATAGGATAGATTCTTACGTAGCGTTTCTGGCGTGCATTTTCGGGTGGTTTGTTACTGTTTTTAACGGGGACACGTCAGAAACGCGCTCAGGCCGTCTGAGCGGTACGCGTAATGGGGCGTTATGGTAAATCCGACAACCAAAGCTGTTGTGCGTAAGATTGGTTGTGATGAAAAAATCCTCCCATGCCAATTCCTGGCTGAGCGACTGGAGATTTTTTATGACGATCAAATCTGTTTACATCGGTATGCCTGTCTACCATAAAGACGGCGGTGCTCATATGACGGTGAGACAGGTCTTGCCAACTGGTAATGTCATATGTGCATGGATTGAACCGGATGGCCGAGAGGTTGAACAGACTTTTCTACCGACGGACTTAGAGATAGGGGTTCACAAAATGGGAGCACTATTGCTTACAGGGCTGTAACCGTCGTTGTCCGGCGACGAAAAGTGTACAACTGAAGCCCGCTATCGCGGGCTTTTTCATCGATGTATGCATTGCGACGTTATGGTAAATCAGAGTGCTTTACTCGCGGTTCTCTAGTGAGAGAGCAATCCTCTCTAGCGCGTCGCCTATACGTGAAAGAGACTCTGCTGCTGAATCGCCACGGGTTTAACAGACACCTCGGAGTCATTTAAGATGACTTAAAG
>NZ_SZWS01000002.1:25060-27824 GCF_005281245.1 Citrobacter sp. wls826 | reverse complement strand
TCTGCGTTTCGCAATCCGTGAAGGCGGCCGTACTGTTGGTGCGGGCGTTGTTGCTAAAGTAATGAGCTAATTATTGATTAATTAGCTTTGAGCTTAAAAAGGGCGCTTCGGCGCCCTTTTTGCTGTCCGCGATTTAGCAGTTGTCATATTTATTCGCATTTTTCATTCATTCTCCCGCTGCGTAAATAGCGTTGTGCTATTGTAATCATAACTATTCTCATTTACACTTTGCGCAGAAATTGAACGGGAGCGATCATGTACGTTTGTTTGTGTAATGCGATAAGTGATAAAAAAATACGTCAGGCTGTTCGCCAGTTTCATCCTCAGTCCTTTCAGCAATTGCGTAAATTTATTCCTGTTGGAAATCAATGCGGTAAGTGCATTCGTGCTGCCCGCGAAGTCATGCAGGATGAATTAACGCAAATGCCAGAATTTAAAGAGATCGCCTAAGTCACACTCTTTTTTTTGACATCCCTGTAGCCCCATCTACGCTCTAAGAGTGGAAGCGGAGGGACTATAAAATGAAAGGTGATGTTAAAATCATAAATTATCTCAATAAACTATTGGGAAATGAGCTTGTCGCAATCAACCAGTATTTTCTCCATGCTCGTATGTTCAAAAACTGGGGACTGACTCGCCTCAATGATGTTGAGTACCATGAATCTATCGATGAGATGAAACACGCTGATAAATATATTGAGCGTATTTTATTCTTAGAAGGGCTCCCAAACTTACAGGATCTTGGTAAGTTGGGTATAGGCGAAGATGTTGAAGAGATGCTGCAATCCGATCTTCGACTCGAACTCGATGGGGCTAAAGATTTACGTGAAGCCATTGCCTATGCCGACAGCGTCCATGACTACGTTAGCCGGGATATGATGATCGAAATCCTTGCTGATGAAGAAGGTCACATTGACTGGCTGGAAACGGAACTGGATCTGCTCCAGAAGATGGGACTCCAGAACTATCTTCAGGCACAGATTCGCGAAGCGTAGACGCAAACTTTGCAGAGCGGCAGGCCTGCCGCTCCTTTCAGTACCCGATAACACCTGAGCTTTGCGCGCTGAAAATCAACCAGCCTGCCAGTCCAAGCCACGGACCGAACGCGATAAGCGGTATCGACGTCCTTCGGGTAAGGCGTAGGATCAGCCACCAGACAATGCCCAGCAATGATGCAGCGAGTAAAATGGGCGGTAGCGCTGGCCATCCACACCAGGCACCCATCGCCGCCAGTAGCTTAGCGTCACCCAGGCCGATGCCCTCTTTGCCCGCGAGTATTTTGCATCCCCACCAGACCAGCCATAGCGTCAGATAGCCAGCGACAGCGCCGTACAGCGCGTCGGGTAACATCTCTCTGTCGTAAACGCTGTGATACATCAGACCGAGCCAGAGCATCGGCTGCGTCAGCACATCCGGCAGCAGGTACGTCCGGAGATCAATTTGCGCCAGCGCGAAAATAAACCAGAACAGCGTCATGATGGCAATCGCATCTGACATTGAAGGGACAAACGCGGCGCTAAGCGCAAAAACACAAGAACACGCCAGTTCAGTCAGTGGGTAACGCCATGAAATGGGCTGCGCGCAGTCCTGGCAACGCCCCCGCTGCCACAGCCAACTGAATAGTGGAATAGTGTTACGCACCGATAGCCTGTGCTGGCAGTGCGGACAGTGCGACGGAGGCCAGGCGATATTCCATGTTTCGCTGTGCCGATGCTCAATCATGATCGGCAGTCGATAAACCACTACATTCATAAAGCTGCCGACTATCAGCCCGACAAATGCCATTGCTGCAATGTTAATGAGTTCCGTCATTTCCCCACCGGATAGAGTTCAAGGGCTTCCACCGCAATCTCCCCGGCGACCGGGCGGGCGCTAAACGTGAGTTGCGAAACCTGTATTCCCTCATTTTGTAGGGTATTAAGCCACGCAAATAATGGTTCGGTTTTGACAACGGGAAGCGAGATCGCAAAATGATCGGGAGTGGATGTCACAACGCTGATATTCAGACCTGCCTGCTGCGCGCTATGTTGTATCAGTGCCGGATCGGTCTTTGTGCCCGGTCTACTGGCAACTAATCCGCGACGCTGAATCGCCTCATTTACCCACAGGATCTCACTCCTGAGACGATCATTTTCCTGCCTCTGCTGTGAAATAGCGTTATCCAGGGGCTGAACCACGCCGTACCAGAATCCCGCCAGCAGACAGAAAACGGCGAGGAATATCAGACTGCGTTGCTCTCTGCCGTTTTTTTCGCTCCACCAGCTATTCATATTCATTTGCGCTCCTTCAGGGTCAGCCGGACGCTACCTGTCGTCCCTTCTGGCGGTTGAGTCAGGATAAATTCGTCGTTTGTCTGCACCATAAAGCGGCGAAGATGTTCCGGATCGCGAACGTTGAGCGTCAGGGTAAAAAGGCGTTGTTCGAGCCGGTAGTTGACCTCGCGGATGGTAAGCCCCGGCAATGTGCTTAATCGGGTCTGAAGCTGAGTCAGTAACGTCAGCACATCCGGATAGCGATCCCTCGCGGACGATTCGAAGAAATATTTAAAATTGCTGTTGCGGTTATCACCTGGGAAATAGCGGTTCCACAGGGTGGCACCTTCAGCTGAGAGCGCCTGTTTCTGTTGATGAAGCTGCCAGAGCATCACCCCTTTCAGCCCTGAGAAGAGCGCTATTGCCAGGGCAAATGTTGCTATGGCGGCATATTTCAGCAGACGCGGGGTCGGTTGTGTCGGGGGCAAAGGGCGGAAGCTGCCGTGTAATAC
>NZ_SZWS01000002.1:22456-24987 GCF_005281245.1 Citrobacter sp. wls826 | reverse complement strand
GGCGGCTGCCAGTCAAGGTATTCGACATGAGCGTGAGGCACAGGAAGCGGGCTGGCGCTGATGATTTTTTGCTCTGTATGGCTGGCGAGTAAATGCGTGAGCAGTGCTTCACTCAGCACGCCTGTTTTCCACGCGTCGTAACGGATTAACCATCGCTCATCTTGTTTTAGCAGACTCCAGCTATCCGTGACATACGGCAGCCAGAAACCATCCGGAACGATATACGTCAACGTCACGCCAGCTGTGCGGAAAGTCGTCAATAGATCGTTCAGCGTAGTCCTGGCGATCCCGGCCAGATGGAGCGTGTTTTCTTCTCTGGCGAGAACCGTCCAGTGCAGGCTATCTGTATCACCGACAACGGCGTCCTCCACCAGCCAGCCCAGCGTTTGTTCACTGATTTTGTAGTTTTCCGTTGGTAATTCGACGCGACGAAAACAGAAATAATCAGGTGACAGGAACAGGCAGGCGTTACCGGCATCCGGCAGGTCGGCCAGCGCGTTCGGCTGGAGGTAAGCCGCCTGTTCAACAATAACCGGAGGCTGTGCCTCGTTGGGGCAGCACCATTCCAGTTTTCCCGGCAGCGGACGTAGCAGTAATGTGTCTGGCGTCATTTAGTTCCCTTTAATGGTCGCGCGCCACGCTTTTGCGGGCTGTAATAAACAGAGCCTTTCTTTTGGGATCGTATTCCAGCTGGCTGATGGTGCTCCCGGCGCTATCGCCCTGTTCGATAGTCGTTTCAAGGCGGAAGTAACGACTGGTCGCCACCGCAATGCTTTTGAATGTGGACTGCGACAGCTTATGAGCTGGATTATCCTTATCGAATGTCTTTAACAGCGTCTCAATGCTGATTTTTCGTCCTTTGCGCGGGGTATCAAAAAAGCGCTCAATCTCGCGTGGCGGGACAGCATTATTGAGCATCGCCGCAAGCAACGGTGCATCCCGGCGCGTCAGGGTGTTGATGTTGATTTTTAGCTCATCATCAGGCAGCGCGCAGAGTAGCGGGGAGATTTGCTGGTAAAGAGAAAGCGTCATCCCTTTGATTTGTTTGAGCTCACTGATTGACCAGATACGTCGTCCGCCAATGGTGTGGGGGTCGTTACTTGTCTGGTAATACTCATTTTCGGCACCGGAGGCGCGTGGGATATCGTCGTTATCGATGTAGTCGGCGATAGCATCAACCAGCGCCTCAGCTTGGGCATTGGTGACGCCGACGTTGTCCAGCAGCGCGAGAAAGACGCTCACGCTGGCGGGCGGCTCTTTCATTCGATCGGTCGGGGCGTTAATCAGCGCATTAATGTTGTAACAGGCCTGCTCGTCAGATAGCTGCCAGCTAACAACATCGCCGCTGGCGAGCTGAATACGCTGCGGCTGCGCCCAGAGCTGCTCGTGAGTGAGGTATTTCTCATTATCCCGCAGGTCCTGTTCAAGAATACGCATGGCCTGGCTTTCAGCCAGCTCTGCCAGCCAGTTTTGCTGTAGCCGCATCCGGGTGTAGCTGGTGCGTTTGAGGTTGATCTGGTAGCGCACGGTCATTTCGCTGGCCAGCGCCGCCATAATTGCCAGGATCATCAGCACTACCAGCAGCGCCACGCCCTTTTGCCGGGTCATTGCTGTTCTCCTGGCTGGCGGTTCTCTGGCAAGAGCGTCAGACGAGTTATCGTGCCGGAATCAGCAAGTTTAAGAGTGACTTCCATCGCGCCAGGAGATGGGGTAGCCGCCGTGTCCATCCACGCTTTCTCTTTACTGTTGTAATAACGCAACGTGAAGGCGTTCACACCATTGAGCATCGGTTGAGTGATGGCCGGGGTTGTATCTTCCGGGTAGCGCCAGAGCGTGCGGTATAAAGTATGATCCTGCAGATACCACTGAACTCGCTGGATATCGGGCGCACAGCAGGCGTCGGGATAACTGTTACTGCTGGCTGTCGTCAGCATCAGCGTCTCTTTTTCGCCCTGCAATTGGGTTACCGGCACCCGCTGTCGGATATCTTTATCCAGCAAATTGACGGTACGCACGATAGCGGAAAAACGCTGCTGATGCTTTTTGGTCTGCTCGTTACTGTCAATTGTCGTCGTCAGCATCTGCGCCGTCAGCAGGCTGAGCATGGCGAACAGAGCAATAGCCAGTAAAACTTCCAGCAGGGTAAAGCCGCGCTGTTTCTCAGGGCCGGGAGACATTTTGCGGTCCTCCTTGCGGCGAGGGGATAAAGCGCTGCAGGCGGATCTGCTGTTTGTCCTCAAGAGCGACGTCTGCTGTCCAGGTGCTGAGGCCGGAAGCATCGGCGGGTGAGACTGTCAACGACCAGTCCCAGCGGCGTTTACCCATAATGCTGCTGCCTGTCGCTGTTTTAGCGGGGATCTGCCCGGTTAGTTGATAGGTTTTGAGCACATTATCCGCTACCCAACCGGCAAGCACCTGTTCTTCCATTTTTGCGGTGGCGCTAACCTGACCGTGCAGGCTGTTGAGTAGCGCGAGAGAGCAGGTGGCGAAAATGAATATCGCCAGTAGCACTTCCAGAAGCGTCATTCCTG
>NZ_SZWS01000002.1:0-22368 GCF_005281245.1 Citrobacter sp. wls826 | reverse complement strand
CCGCCGGTACTGGCGAGCGTGAACAGCAGCCTGTTATTTTTACGGCTGCGGATGTGTAGCGTAAACGGCGTAATTTCACCGTCCGGGTGAATCAGAATTTGCGGCGTGCCGACGGATTGCCTGGCGAGCGACGCCGGGAACAGAGCCACCTGCCAGTCACTTTCCCACTTTCCCTCGGTCGCCAGGCGATAGAACTGGGTTGGCGTCTGCCAGCCATTGCCGATTGGTGTGACGATGCGCCAGCCTTGTTCGCGGATCTCAATACCGGTACTGCGGTCTTCCATGGTTGACCAGTCGGCGGCATATTCAGTCAGCGCCGCCAGCTGTTCAACTGCGGTAATAGCTTTCGCGGTATCATTTTGCCGCCCGTAGGTCATCATCACCAGCGAGGCGCCAAGCGCGATAATCGTCAGCACCAGAATGACTTCCAGTAGCGTGAATCCCTTCTGCCTCATTCCGATTATTTCGCTTTACCCAGTTCCCAGTTAGTAATGTCGTCAGCGGTGCCGGGTTCACCGTCCTGACCTGCGGAGAGAATATCGTAATCGCCGTGTTCACCAGGGCTTACCAGCAGATACTCATTACCCCAGGGATCCTGTGGCAGACGCTTGATATATCCCTTCGCGTTGTAATTTTCCGGGATTGGGCTGGCGGTCGGTTTTTCGACCAGCGCCTTTAGCCCCTGCGCCGTCAGCGGATAGCGATAGTTATCCAGTTTGTACATATCCAGCGCATTCTCCAGCGCCACGATGTCGCTGACGGCTTTCTGGTGATCGGCTTTGTCTTTATTGCCCATTAAGCTGGGGACGACCAGGCTTGCGAGGATGCCCAAAATAACCAGCACCACCATCATCTCCAGCAGCGTAAATCCTCGCTGCTTATGTGCATCACTATTCACGTTTTATCCTTAACTTACCAATGAGTTGAGTTGCAAAATGGGTTGCAGAACCGAGACGATGATGAACAGCACAATCATCGCCATCGTAATAATCAGCGCGGGTTCAAACAGCGCCAGCGTCAGCGCAATGCGGTTTTGTAGCAGTGTTTCCTGCTGATCGGCGGCGCGCGCCATTAGCTCGCTGAGTTGGCCGCTTTTTTCCCCGGAGGCAATCATGTAGAGCATCATCGGCGGGAAGATATCGCATTTTTCCAGAGCGAGATGAAAGCCTGAGCCCTGGCGCACGCGCTCCGCGGCCTGACCCAGCCGCTGACTGATTTCTCGGTTACCGATGCCTTCGGTTGCCAGCGTCATCCCTTCCAGCAGCGGAACGCCGCTGATATTAAGAATGCTCAGGGTGCGCAAATAACGGGCGCAGTGGATAGCGCGCAGCAGGGCGCGACTGGGTTTGAAATCAAGAAGCCAGCGGTCAAACAGATGGCGTTTGCCGGGGCGGGTGAGCCAGTGGCGAAACAGGAAAAAGGCAATCAGCAGCAATGCGATTACCCACAGTCCGTAGTGGCGCATGGCATCGCTGATTGCCAGCAACACGCGCGTGGACATCGGCAGCGCTTCTTTCATATGCAGAAACTGCTCCACAATTTTGGGCACTACGGTAGTGAGCAGGATAGCGACGACGGCGATCGCCACGCTGGTCAGCAGGGAAGGATAAATCAGTGACTGGATGAGTTTACTGCGTGTTGCCTGTCGTAACTCATTGTAGTCAGCCAGCTGTTCCAGCACACAGCCGAGCTGTCCGCTTTTTTCGCCGGCTTTCACCAGCGTGCGGTAAACGGAATCGAAGATCCGCGGCCAGGCGGCCAGCGATTCGGAAAGCGTATGTCCGGCGAGGATCCGTTCGCGCAGGTCGTGTAGCACCAGCCCCAGTTTATTATTTTTGTTCTGCCGGCCAATAACGAACAGCGCCTCTTCAAGCGGTAGTGAAGCGTTGGCCAGTGTGGCGAGCTGGCGGGTGAACAGCGCCAGTTCACTGCCGCTAAGCCGTAAACGAGGCGTTTTTTTTATCGTCCGGAACAGCGAAATGACCTTTTTCTCATTTAACACCAGCGGGTGCAGACCCTGGGCGCGCAGCGCCTCGCGCGCCTCTTTGCTGCTGGCGGCATCCAGCGTTCCATGGTGAGTCGTGCCGCTGTCATCCATTGCCTGCCACTGATATTTCATCGTGTATCCTCTTGGGCAGAGGTGACGCGCATGACTTCCTCAAGCGTGGTTTCGCATGCCAGCACGCGCAGCAGGCCGTTCTCCCGCAGGCTCCGGCTTTGCTGGCGCAGGCACTGCTCCAGGGCGTGTTCATCGGCGTCGCGATGGATGATGCTGCGCATAGTTTTATCCACCAGCATAATTTCATGAATCGCCAGTCGCCCCTGGTAGCCAGTTCCCCGACATTCGCCGCATCCGCAAGCCTGCCAGATTGTCTGAGCGGTGGGATCGAGCGCGTGCAGGGGGGATTTCTGAGAGTCAGGAATGGGGGCATGCGCGCGGCAGGCCGGACAGAGGCGACGCACCAGGCGTTGGGCGATAACGCCGCTTAGCGATGATGAGAGCAGGAAAGGTTCAACGCCCATGTCCCGTAATCGGGTGATCGCACCGCAGGCGCTGTTAGTGTGCAGGGTGGAAAGCACCAGATGTCCGGTGAGCGATGCCTGAACCGCTATCTGCGCGGTTTCGGCGTCACGAATTTCGCCGACCATGACGATGTCCGGATCCTGGCGCAGGATGGCGCGCAGTCCCCTGGCGAAAGACATATCCACCCGGCTGTTTACCTGGGTTTGTCCGACGCCTTCCAGCTCGTACTCGATGGGATCTTCGACGGTCAGGATATTACGCTGGGGGGAATTCAGCTCGGCGAGAATCGCATACAGCGTGGTGCTTTTTCCCGACCCCGTCGGGCCGGTGACGAGAATGATGCCGTGCGGCTGCTGTACTAAACCCTTCAGCCGCAGGCTATCCACCGCCGATAGCCCCATATTCTCCAGCGTCAGGCGCAGACTGTTTTTATCCAGCAGACGCAATACAGCTCTTTCGCCGTACTGCGAGGGCAACGTCGAAACGCGGACGTCAATATTTTTGCGTCCGAGGCGCAGGGAAATACGCCCATCCTGCGGCAGTCGTTTTTCGGCAATATCCAGTCGCGCCATGACTTTGATACGTGAAATCAGCAGCGGTGCCAGTTTTTTAGCGGGCTGAAGGACTGGCTTGAGGACACCATCGATACGAAAACGCACCACCAGCGATTTTTCGAAGGTTTCGATATGCACATCCGACGCGCCTTCCCTCACGGCTTCATGAAGAACCGCGTTGATCAGGCGGATAACCGGTGCGTCGTTTTCATCACTGAGCAGATCGGCGTTGTCGGGTAACTCCTCGCTCAGCGCCGTCAGGTCGATCTCCTGATCGATATCCTGGGCAATCTGCCGGGACTCTCCGGCGCCGTGCTGGAAAAGTTGCTCCAGGTGGTCGTCAAATTGCGCTGGCGTCAGGCGGCTGAAGCGCTGACAGGCAACGCTGGCCTCGAGCACGTTTTCCAGCGGCGTGTCGGTGCGGTAGAACAATTCATCCACCGCGACCGCGATACCAAATTTTTGCCCCTGTGCGTAATTAAGCGGCAGAGGATGCTGGGGAGGAATGCGCGTCCATAAGTCAGTCATGTTGGATCATTCCCGGAAGGGATTGCGCGATGGCTGGTCGTTGGGCGCGTCGGTCGGCACATCGAAATTCAGCTCTTTAAGCATCGGGCGTTCTTCGTCCTTCACGCCGACCAATCCACTGGATTGCTTATCAATACGCTGCTGCTGTAAATCACGAAATCGGGTGTACTTATCCTTTGAGAGCGAACGATAAACCTCGTCGTCGCGAATAATGGTCGGCCTGATAAAGACCATTAAATTACGCTTCGCATTTTCCGTTGAGGTGTAGCGGAATAGCTGTCCGAGAACAGGGATATCGCCCAGCAGCGGTACTTTGGAAACCTGCTCTTTGCTTGAATCATCCAGCAGGCCACCCAGCACCACGGTTTCGCCACTTTTGACCAGCACGGCATTCTGGATAGTACGGGTGTTGAACGTCGGACCGAGATCGCTGGCGTTACCGGAGGCGGTATCGACGCTCGACACCTCCTGCTCGATCTCCATCAGCACCGCGTCGCCTTCGTTGATTTGCGGTGTGACCTTCAGTTTGGTGCCGACGGTTTTACGTTCGACCGTATTAAAGACGTTGTCGCCGGAGGTCGTTTGCGAGCCGGAAAGCACCGGCACATCCTGGCCGACATTAAACGATGCTTCTTTGTTATCCAGCGTCACAATGCTGGGGGTGGCGAGGATATCGTTTTTGTTGTCGGAGGAGATCGCGGTGAGCAGGACGCTCCAGTCCCCCTCAAAGAAGCCCGTCGCCAGGCCGTTAAAACTGCTTAACGCGCTGGCAATAGGGTTGTCACTGGTCATCGAACCGTTTTTATCAAACTGGCGCGCGCCTCTTGAGGCGTCGAAAATCGGCAGCCCCGTTTTAGTAAACTGCTGACCGCCGACGTTGCTGTTGGCCCATTGCACGCCAAGATTCAGGCCGTTGCCATCCTGGACTTCCACAATGATGGCTTCAACCAGTACCTGTGCGCGGCGAATATCCAGACGAGCGATGACTTTTTCCAGTTCCTGCATGGTGCTCTGGTCTGCGGTAATGACCACCGAGTTGGTTTGTTCATCGGCGTTAATCGAGACATCCCGGGAAGGGGTAGCCACGCTCTGCGAAGACGACTGCTTGTCTTCCGTCAGTTTGGTTGACACGCCGGTCAGAACTTCAACGATTTTAGTGGCTTTGGCGTATTTCAAATAGAACACGCGAGTATTGCCCTGCGTGGTCTGTTCGATATCCAGTTTAGCGATTAAAGATTTCATCCGCTGGCGCACATTGTCCGGCCCGCTGATAAGAAGGGCGTTGGTGCGCTTGTCGGCGACAATTTTAGGCAGCAGGATCTGCGTTGGGTTTTCCTTTGACTCTTCGCGAATCAGGCTGTTAATTACGTCAGATAAATCAACTGCCGAGGCGTAGCGCAGTTTGATAAGCTCACGTTCCTGAGTACCGATAACATCGACCCGTTTCACAACCTCAAGGATGCGATTGACTATATTGGCTTTACCGGTGATCAACAGCGCATTAGAAGGATCATAGTGTACGACGTTGCCGATGCCGCCGCTGTCCATCATCTGGCGTAATAGCGGAGCCAGATCGCGTACCGGGACATTTTTCAGCGCCACGACGCGGGTGATAAATTCATCGCCAACCGCCGGTTGCGACTGTGCCAATACTTTTCCCGGCGCGGTCTTAAGCGTTGCGGAGCGAACAACCTTCAGCAGGCCGTTATCCAGGGTGATAACCGAGTAGCCGTAGATATCGAGAACGCTGAGAAAAAACTGGTAGTATTCCTCCTCGTTGAAACTGTCAAAGCTGCGAACGGAGATTTTTCCCTGGACGGACGGATCGATCAGAATGGTTTTGCCCATTTGCTTACTGACCGAGGTAATAAACTCCCGGAGATCCGCATCCTGGAAGTTTGCCGAATATTGCGCTGACATGGTTTGAAATGGAAAGGAGCAAAACTGTAGCGCCAGTATCCATGCAGCCGTTTTTTTAATTCCTTTGCGCAATTTTGTCGTCCTTAAGGTTAATCATTTTCAGTAACGGATACATTTACCAACGCTTCCTGACCGTTTCGTATTACGGTGAACTGGGCAGAGTTTAAGGTTACAAATTCCTGTAGTGCCGCTTTTGCTGACGCTTCCTGAGTTAGCGGATGGTTGTTCATTTTGATCGCAATATCGCCAGGCCTGAGTCCGGTTGCTATAAAACGTTCAACCGGACCACGGGCGTTTAATCTGACGCCCTGTAGCGCTTCCTGCTGATAGATAAAGTTAGTAATAATGATGTCGCTGAGGGAATGTGGCGCGCTGTCATGTGGCAGCGATGGTGCCGGTGCCCTGGAGGATATATCAGGCTCATCAATAAAAACGATGCGTTGCCGGGCTCCATTGTTATCAATCGTCACGCTATTATTATCAATATCCGTAATTTTTACGTCAGGGAGATCGTCAAGCTTATCTCCGGTACTGTAAAATTTTGCTTTCTCATTAATGGTGATAATAGCCTGTGAACGTGTTTTTAGCGTGCTCGCAATAATGCCATTTAGCTGGAGATCGAGCATCGAATTTTTAATTGAGACATCTTCTTTATTATCAGTCGCGTTTTCCCTACTGTTTTTCGGTAAATTCATTGGCAGCCTGAGGACAACGGACGTTATTGATTGACTGGTTTTGTTTTTCGTATTGATAGAATCAATAAATAATCTATAGGCATATAACGAATGAATAATAACAATGACACCGACAAAAAACATAACGCAGTACAGCACATCGTTACGCTTTCTCTTAAATATAAAGGTAAATTGCTTCGCGATAACATCCATTGTTAATAGCACGCCTGTTCTTTTCGGGAGAAGCATGATATAGGCTTACTTTCAGGTTTTCAATTTAATCGTCGGAACATGTCGTTTAATTCAAATATAAAAAATTGATAATATTTACCTGGCATATAATAAGTTAAATACCCGCATCAATTACTGGAACTTATCGATGACTGAACGCGAATTACCGTATGCAATTTACTCTTTTTCGCAACATACCCTTATCAAGAATATCTTTATTCATGAGCTGGGCGCTGGCGATGTGGGCGTATTATGCGGCAAACCGGGGTGTGGTAAATCGACGCTTATTTATCAGTTAGGTAAGGATTTTCCCGGCAGGGTAGTGGTGTTTACCGCCACCGGTTTATCTGGTTTCTGTCAATTGACACACACGGCTTGTACGCAGGGAAAACTCCAGCCAGACTGGCGAGATGTGAGAATTAGCCGTTTCTGGTCAACGCTGATGCCTGCTCTTAGTCCGGCAGCGCAACCAATAATAATTGTCATTGATAATGCTGACGCACTCGCCAGACATCTTCCGGCATTTGTCGATAATTTCCGTCATCTGGCGGCTTCATTTGCCGCTGGCGCCAGCTTGCTACTGGTGGGGGGCGAAGCGCTCAGGCGTAACCGACGACTTAAACGGCGTGTTACGTTATCGGCGATCATCGCTGCGCCGACGGACGATGAATATCTTGATTTTATGCATCAACAGCAACTGTGTGAGGCGGATGGCGAGCCTGTGCGGATGCGTCATGAATTTGTGCGCAAAGCGGTTCGGGCAGTGCAGGGAAACCTGGCGTTGCTGAGGCGCATCGTCCGGGCGGCGAGAAAAATGGCAACGGACAGGCAAGCGGATGTGTTAACCGCTCAACAGGAAAAATTGTTGCTGGAAACATTTACTCTACGCTCTTGCGTATTGCGCAAGGGAATATTGCCCGGACTTTACGCTGCGCTGGCTTTGACGTTCGGCTGGCTGGCGGTCGATGTTTTTCCCCTTCAACTTCCTGTGCCCGCCGGGTTAACGGTGGCGATGACGCAAAAAAAGGAAAACCTGCCGGATATTAGCGATGCACGGGGAGGATTACGCGACGCCATGCAGCAATTATTCAGCGTCTGGGGATTCGACACAGCGCATGACGAGGCATGGTGTGACCAGGCCGATCGCGCTGAGTTGGTGTGCGAAAGCGGCAAGGAACGTTTAGATAACCTCATCAGGCGCGGGTTGCCGTGGATCGCGCATTTGAATATCGATAAACAACCGGTCTACGGTGTTGTGATGCGTGTATCAGGAAACGAGCTGGATCTTATCATTGATAATAAAACCTGGATCGTCAGTCAGGAGTGGCTGGCGAAGCACTGGCAGGGAAATTATACCCTGATGCTCAATTTAACGCCTGACAGGAAAATGCAGATCGGTGAAAAGAGTCCGGCGGAAACCATCATCTGGTTTGATACGATGCTGAGCCGCGCACTGGGCGTTCCCGGCGATAAATCAGGCTCATGGACGCCATGGTTAATCGAAAAGGTCAAAGCATTCCAGCAGCGGGAGAATTTGCCTGTGGATGGTAAGCCGGGAAAAGAGACGCTGATAAGGCTACGTCAGAGTCTTGGAGACGCGCCGGTATTAATCAATGAGGCGGCACCTGTGCTCACACATGTGTCATCTAAGGAGCGTATGTGATGATGCACATCTATCAACCCATTGATGCGAAAACAGTGTCGAGTTGCCGCTGGCGGCAGGCGCTGCATTCCTGTTGCTGGCTGTTGTGGGTCAGCCTGATGCTAATGTGCGGCTACTACGGACATTATGTCTGGTTGGTGCGCCATCCGACAACCACCACGCAGGGAGTGCCCGATTCTCAGGCGTATCGACTCTCGGATGTGCATTACATTTTTAAGCGGAAACCTCTGCCGATACGCATCGATTTACCCACCCAGAACGAAGAGGGTGACAGTATGTTGGAAGAGATTCCCTATGATGAAGCGTCCGGGCAGGAAGTGCCGGATGGCGAAGTATTGCGCTCACGTGTGCAACAAGCGCTGAGAGAAATCGATGGCAAATAGCCATAATCACTTGCATCCGTACTGGCTATACGTATAATACGCCAGCCTGTCAAATCTGACGGGTAGTTCGATATGAACTGTGGCGGTTTACCGTCAACAACGCTCCCAATCAGGGGGCTACGTAAGAACGGTTACACTCTCCCATCAATCGTAATGGGTTTGAGGAGTAACTATTTCGTCTATAAAATAATTGGAGCTCTGGTCTCATGCAGAACCAAAGAATCCGTATCCGTTTGAAAGCGTTTGATCATCGTCTGATCGATCAATCAACCGCGGAAATCGTCGAGACTGCCAAGCGCACTGGTGCGCAGGTTCGTGGTCCGATCCCGCTGCCGACCCGCAAAGAGCGTTTCACCGTTCTGATCTCCCCGCACGTCAACAAAGACGCGCGTGATCAGTACGAGATCCGTACTCACAAGCGTCTGGTTGACATCGTTGAGCCAACTGAAAAAACCGTTGATGCTCTGATGCGTCTGGACCTGGCTGCCGGTGTAGACGTGCAGATCAGCCTGGGTTAATCAGGTCATCGAGCGATTGAGAGGTTGATACAATGATTGGTTTAGTCGGTAAAAAAGTGGGTATGACCCGCATCTTCACTGAAGATGGCGTATCTATCCCAGTAACCGTTATCGAAGTTGAAGCAAACCGCGTTACTCAGGTTAAAGATCTGGCTAACGATGGCTATCGCGCTGTTCAGGTTACCACCGGTGCTAAAAAAGCTAACCGCGTAACTAAGCCGGAAGCTGGTCACTTTGCTAAAGCTGGCGTAGAAGCTGGCCGCGGCCTGTGGGAGTTCCGCCTGGCAGATGGTGAAGAATACACCGTTGGTCAGAACATTAGTGTTGAACTGTTTGCTGACGTTAAAAAAGTTGACGTAACCGGTACCTCTAAAGGTAAAGGTTTCGCTGGTACCGTTAAGCGCTGGAACTTCCGTACCCAGGACGCTACTCACGGTAACTCCTTGTCCCACCGCGTTCCGGGTTCTATCGGTCAGAACCAGACTCCGGGCAAAGTGTTTAAAGGCAAGAAAATGGCAGGTCAGCTGGGCAACGAACGTGTAACCGTTCAGAGCCTGGACGTAGTACGTGTTGACGCTGAGCGCAACCTGCTGCTGGTTAAAGGTGGTGTTCCGGGTGCGACCGGTTGCGACCTGATCGTTAAACCAGCTGTGAAGGCGTAAGGGGATAGCAATGGAATTAGTATTGAAAGACGCGCAGAGCGCGCTGACTGTTTCCGAAACTACCTTCGGTCGTGATTTCAACGAAGCGCTGGTTCACCAGGTTGTTGTTGCTTATGCAGCTGGTGCTCGTCAGGGTACTCGTGCTCAGAAGACTCGTGCTGAAGTAACTGGTTCAGGCAAAAAGCCGTGGCGCCAGAAAGGTACCGGCCGTGCGCGTTCAGGTTCTATCAAGAGCCCGATCTGGCGTTCAGGTGGCGTGACCTTCGCTGCTCGTCCACAGGACCACAGTCAAAAAGTTAACAAAAAGATGTACCGCGGCGCGCTGAAAAGCATTCTGTCCGAACTGGTACGTCAGGATCGTCTGATCGTTGTCGAATCATTCTCTGTAGAAGCGCCTAAAACTAAGCTGCTGGCACAGAAACTGAAAGACATGGCTCTGGAAGATGTGCTGATCATCACCGGTGAGCTGGACGAAAACCTGTTCCTGGCTGCGCGCAACCTGCACAAGGTTGACGTACGCGATGCAACTGGTATCGACCCGGTTAGCCTGATCGCCTTCGACAAAGTCGTAATGACTGCTGATGCTGTTAAGCAAGTTGAGGAGATGCTGGCATGATTCGTGAAGAACGTCTGCTGAAAGTGCTGCGCGCACCGCACGTTTCTGAAAAAGCGTCTACTGCGATGGAAAAAACTAACACCATCGTTCTCAAAGTTGCTAAAGACGCGACCAAAGCAGAAATCAAAGCTGCTGTGCAGAAACTGTTTGAAGTCGAAGTCGAAGTCGTTAACACCCTGGTAGTTAAAGGGAAAGTTAAACGTCACGGACAGCGTATCGGTCGTCGTAGCGACTGGAAAAAAGCTTACGTCACCCTGAAGGAAGGCCAGAATCTGGACTTCGTCGGCGGCGCTGAGTAAGTCGGAGGAGTAATACAATGGCAGTTGTTAAATGTAAACCGACATCTCCGGGTCGTCGCCACGTTGTTAAAGTGGTCAACCCAGAGCTGCACAAGGGCAAACCTTTTGCTCCGCTGGTTGAAAAAAACAGCAAATCCGGTGGTCGTAACAACAATGGCCGCATCACCACTCGTCACATCGGTGGTGGTCACAAGCAGGCTTATCGTATTGTTGACTTCAAACGCAACAAAGACGGTATCCCGGCAGTTGTTGAACGTCTTGAGTACGATCCGAACCGCTCCGCGAACATCGCGCTGGTTCTGTACAAAGACGGTGAACGCCGTTACATCCTGGCCCCTAAAGGCCTGAAAGCTGGCGACCAGGTTCAATCTGGCGTTGATGCTGCAATCAAAGCAGGTAACACCCTGCCGATGCGCAATATCCCGGTTGGTTCTACCGTTCATAACGTAGAAATGAAACCAGGTAAAGGCGGTCAGCTGGCACGTTCCGCTGGTACTTACGTTCAGATCGTTGCTCGTGATGGTGCTTATGTCACCCTGCGTCTGCGTTCTGGTGAAATGCGTAAAGTCGAAGCAGACTGCCGTGCAACTCTGGGCGAAGTTGGCAATGCTGAGCATATGCTGCGCGTTCTGGGTAAAGCAGGTGCTGCACGCTGGCGTGGTGTTCGTCCTACCGTTCGCGGTACTGCGATGAACCCAGTCGACCACCCACATGGTGGTGGTGAAGGTCGTAACTTTGGTAAGCACCCGGTAACTCCGTGGGGCGTTCAGACCAAAGGTAAGAAGACCCGCAGCAACAAGCGTACTGATAAATTCATCGTACGTCGCCGTAGCAAATAATTTTAGAGGATAAGCCATGCCACGTTCTCTCAAGAAAGGTCCTTTTATTGACCTGCACTTGCTGAAGAAGGTAGAGAAAGCGGTGGAAAGCGGAGACAAGAAGCCCCTGCGCACTTGGTCCCGTCGTTCAACGATCTTTCCTAACATGATCGGTTTGACCATCGCTGTCCATAATGGTCGTCAGCACGTTCCGGTATTTGTTTCCGACGAAATGGTCGGTCACAAACTGGGTGAATTCGCACCGACTCGTACTTATCGCGGCCATGCTGCTGATAAAAAAGCGAAGAAGAAATAAGGTAGGAGGAAGAGATGGAAACTTTAGCTCAACATCGCCATGCTCGTTCTTCTGCTCAGAAGGTTCGCCTTGTTGCAGACCTGATTCGCGGTAAGAAAGTGTCGCAGGCTCTGGATATTCTGACCTACACCAATAAGAAAGCGGCTGTACTGGTCAAGAAAGTCCTGGAATCTGCCATTGCTAACGCTGAACACAACGATGGCGCTGACATTGACGATCTGAAAGTTACGAAAATTTTCGTAGACGAAGGCCCGAGCATGAAGCGCATTATGCCGCGTGCAAAAGGTCGTGCAGATCGCATCCTGAAGCGCACCAGCCACATTACTGTGGTTGTGTCCGATCGCTGAGACTCTGGAGACTAGCAATGGGTCAGAAAGTACATCCTAATGGTATTCGCCTGGGTATTGTAAAACCATGGAACTCAACCTGGTTTGCGAACACCAAAGAATTCGCTGACAACCTGGACAGCGATTTTAAAGTACGTCAGTACCTGACTAAGGAACTGGCTAAAGCGTCTGTATCTCGTATCGTTATCGAGCGTCCGGCTAAGAGCATCCGTGTGACCATTCACACCGCTCGCCCGGGTATCGTTATCGGTAAGAAAGGTGAAGACGTAGAAAAACTGCGCAAAGTCGTAGCGGATATTGCTGGCGTTCCTGCTCAGATCAATATCGCCGAAGTGCGTAAACCTGAACTGGATGCAAAATTGGTTGCTGACAGCATCACTTCTCAGCTGGAACGTCGTGTTATGTTCCGTCGTGCTATGAAGCGTGCTGTACAGAACGCAATGCGTCTGGGCGCTAAAGGTATTAAAGTTGAAGTTAGCGGCCGTCTGGGCGGCGCGGAAATCGCACGTACCGAATGGTACCGCGAAGGTCGCGTACCTCTGCACACTCTGCGTGCTGACATCGACTACAACACCTCTGAAGCGCACACCACTTACGGTGTAATCGGCGTTAAAGTGTGGATCTTCAAAGGCGAGATCCTGGGTGGTATGGCTGCTGTTGAACAACCGGAAAAACCGGCTGCGCAACCTAAAAAGCAGCAGCGTAAAGGCCGTAAATAAGGAGCGTCGCTGATGTTACAACCAAAGCGTACAAAATTCCGTAAAATGCACAAAGGCCGTAACCGCGGTCTGGCGCAGGGTACGGATGTTAGCTTCGGCAGCTTCGGTCTGAAAGCTGTTGGCCGTGGTCGTCTGACTGCCCGTCAGATCGAAGCAGCACGTCGTGCTATGACCCGTGCAGTTAAGCGTCAAGGTAAGATCTGGATCCGTGTATTCCCGGACAAACCGATCACTGAAAAGCCGCTGGCAGTGCGTATGGGTAAAGGTAAAGGTAACGTGGAGTATTGGGTTGCCTTGATTCAGCCGGGTAAAGTCCTGTATGAAATGGACGGCGTACCGGAAGAGCTGGCCCGTGAAGCATTCAAGCTGGCAGCAGCGAAACTGCCGATTAAAACCACCTTTGTAACTAAGACGGTGATGTAATGAAAGCAAAAGAGCTGCGTGAGAAGAGTGTTGAAGAGCTGAACACCGAGCTGCTGAATCTGCTGCGTGAGCAGTTCAACCTGCGTATGCAGGCTGCAAGTGGCCAGCTGCAACAGTCTCACCTGTTGAAGCAAGTGCGTCGTGATGTCGCACGCGTTAAGACTTTACTGACTGAGAAGGCGGGTGCGTAATGACCGATAAAATCCGTACTCTGCAAGGTCGCGTTGTTAGCGATAAAATGGAGAAATCCATCGTTGTTGCTATCGAACGTTTTGTGAAACACCCGATCTACGGTAAATTCATTAAGCGTACGACCAAACTGCACGTACATGACGAGAACAACGAATGCGGTACTGGTGACGTGGTTGAAATCCGCGAATGCCGTCCGCTGTCCAAGACTAAGTCCTGGACGCTGGTTCGCGTTGTAGAGAAAGCCGTTCTGTAATACAGTAGGCATTCTCAACGAATAAACGGCTCAGCGATGAGCCGTTTATTTTTTCTACCCATATCGTTGAAGCGGTGTTATAATGCCGCGCCCCCGATATGGGGCTTTTTTAACGACCTGATTTTCGGGTCTCAGTAGTAGTTGACATTAGCGGAGCACTAAAATGATCCAAGAACAGACTATGCTGAACGTCGCCGACAACTCCGGTGCACGTCGCGTAATGTGTATCAAGGTTCTGGGTGGCTCGCACCGTCGCTACGCAGGCGTCGGCGATATCATCAAGATCACCATCAAGGAAGCAATTCCGCGTGGTAAGGTCAAAAAAGGTGATGTGCTGAAGGCGGTAGTGGTGCGCACCAAGAAGGGTGTTCGTCGCCCGGACGGTTCTGTCATTCGCTTCGATGGTAATGCATGCGTTATTTTAAACAATAACAGCGAGCAACCTATCGGTACGCGTATTTTTGGGCCGGTAACTCGTGAACTTCGTAACGAGAAGTTCATGAAAATTATCTCTCTGGCACCAGAAGTACTCTAAGGAGCGAATCATGGCAGCGAAGATCCGTCGTGATGACGAAGTTATCGTGTTAACCGGTAAAGATAAAGGTAAACGCGGTAAAGTTAAGAATGTCCTGTCTTCCGGCAAGGTCATTGTTGAAGGTATCAACCTGGTTAAGAAACATCAGAAGCCGGTTCCGGCCCTGAACCAACCAGGCGGCATTGTAGAGAAAGAAGCAGCTATTCAGATCTCTAACCTTGCTATCTTCAACGCGGCAACCGGCAAGGCTGACCGTGTAGGCTTTAGATTCGAAGACGGCAAAAAAGTCCGTTTCTTTAAATCTAACAGCGAAACTATCAAGTAATTTGGAGTAGTACGATGGCGAAACTGCATGATTACTACAAAGACGAAGTAGTCGCTAAACTCATGACTGAGTTTAACTACAATTCTGTCATGCAAGTCCCTCGGGTCGAGAAGATCACCCTGAACATGGGTGTTGGTGAAGCGATCGCTGACAAGAAACTGCTGGATAACGCAGCAGCTGACCTGACAGCAATCTCCGGTCAAAAACCGCTGATCACCAAAGCACGCAAATCAGTTGCAGGCTTCAAAATCCGTCAGGGCTATCCGATCGGCTGTAAAGTAACTCTGCGTGGCGAACGCATGTGGGAGTTCTTTGAGCGCCTGATCACTATTGCTGTTCCACGTATCCGTGACTTCCGTGGCTTGTCCGCTAAGTCTTTCGACGGTCGTGGTAACTACAGCATGGGTGTCCGTGAGCAGATCATCTTCCCAGAAATCGACTACGATAAAGTCGACCGCGTGCGTGGTTTGGATATTACCATTACCACTACTGCGAAATCTGATGAAGAAGGCCGTGCTCTGCTGGCTGCCTTTGACTTCCCGTTCCGCAAGTAAGGTAGGGTTACTGAATGGCTAAGCAATCAATGAAAGCACGCGAAGTAAAGCGCGTAGCTTTAGCTGATAAGTACTTCGCAAAACGCGCTGAACTGAAAGCTATTATCTCTGATGTGAACGCGACCGACGAAGATCGTTGGAACGCAGTTCTCAAGCTGCAGTCTCTGCCGCGTGATTCCAGCCCGTCCCGTCAGCGTAACCGCTGCCGTCAAACAGGTCGTCCGCATGGCTATGTGGGCAAGTTCGGGTTGAGCCGTATCAAACTGCGTGAAGCCGCTATGCGCGGTGAAGTACCAGGCTTGAAAAAGGCTAGCTGGTAATTACCAATTGAATCACGGGAGTAAAGACAGATGAGCATGCAAGATCCGATCGCGGATATGCTGACCCGTATCCGTAACGGTCAGGCCGCGAATAAAGCTGCGGTCACCATGCCTTCCTCCAAGCTGAAAGTGGCAATTGCCAACGTGCTGAAGGAAGAAGGTTTTATTGAAGATTTTAAAGTTGAAGGCGACACCAAGCCGGAACTGGAACTTACTCTTAAGTATTTCCAGGGTAAAGCTGTTGTAGAAAGCATTCAGCGTGTCAGTCGCCCAGGTCTGCGCATTTATAAGCGTAAAGACGAGCTGCCGAAAGTTATGGCTGGCATGGGTATCGCAGTTGTTTCTACCTCTAAAGGTGTTATGACTGATCGTGCAGCGCGCCAGGCTGGTCTTGGTGGCGAAATTATCTGCTACGTAGCCTAATCGGAGGAAAAAATGTCTCGTGTTGCTAAAGCACCGGTCGTTATTCCTGCCGGCGTTGATGTAAAAATCAACGGTCAGGTTATTACGATCAAAGGTAAAAACGGCGAGCTGACTCGTACTCTCAACGATGCTGTTGCAGTAAATCATGCAGATAATGCACTGACCTTCGGTCCGCGTGATGGTTACGCAGATGGATGGGCTCAGGCTGGTACCGCGCGTGCCCTGCTGAATGCAATGGTTGTCGGTGTTACCGAAGGCTTCACTAAGAAGCTACAGCTGGTTGGTGTAGGTTATCGTGCAGCGGTTAAAGGGAATGTAGTAAACCTGGCTTTAGGTTTCTCTCACCCTGTTGACCATCAGCTGCCTGCGGGTATTACTGCAGAATGTCCGTCTCAGACTGAAATCGTGCTGAAAGGCGCTGATAAACAGCTGATCGGTCAGGTTGCAGCAGATCTGCGCGCCTACCGTCGTCCTGAGCCTTATAAAGGCAAGGGTGTTCGTTACGCCGACGAAGTCGTGCGTACCAAAGAGGCTAAGAAGAAGTAAGGTAACACTATGGATAAGAAATCTGCTCGTATCCGTCGTGCGACCCGCGCACGCCGCAAGCTCCAGGAGCTGGGCGCAACTCGCCTGGTGGTACATCGTACCCCGCGTCATATTTACGCACAGGTAATTGCACCGAACGGTTCTGAAGTTCTGGTAGCTGCTTCTACTGTAGAAAAAGCTATCGCTGAACAATTGAAGTACACCGGTAACAAAGACGCTGCTGCAGCTGTAGGTAAAGCTGTTGCTGAACGCGCTCTGGAAAAAGGCATCAAAGATGTTTCTTTTGACCGTTCCGGGTTCCAATATCATGGTCGTGTCCAGGCACTGGCAGATGCTGCCCGTGAAGCTGGCCTTCAGTTCTAAGGTAGAGGTGTAAGATGGCTCACATCGAAAAACAAGCTGGCGAACTGCAGGAAAAGCTGATCGCGGTTAACCGCGTATCTAAAACCGTTAAAGGTGGTCGTATTTTCTCCTTCACAGCTCTGACTGTAGTTGGTGATGGTAACGGTCGCGTTGGTTTTGGTTACGGTAAAGCGCGTGAAGTTCCAGCAGCGATCCAGAAAGCGATGGAAAAAGCCCGTCGCAATATGATTAACGTCGCGCTGAACCACGGCACCCTGCAGCACCCGGTTAAGGGTACTCACACGGGTTCTCGTGTATTCATGCAGCCGGCTTCCGAAGGTACCGGTATCATCGCCGGTGGTGCAATGCGCGCCGTTCTGGAAGTCGCTGGAGTTCGTAACGTTCTGGCTAAAGCGTATGGTTCTACTAACCCGATTAACGTGGTTCGTGCAACTATCGATGGCCTGGAAAATATGAAATCTCCGGAAATGGTCGCTGCCAAGCGTGGTAAATCCGTTGAAGAAATTCTGGGGAAATAAACCATGGCAAAGACTATTAAAATTACTCAAACCCGCAGTGCAATCGGTCGTCTGCCGAAACATAAGGCAACGCTGCTTGGCCTGGGTCTGCGTCGTATTGGTCACACCGTAGAGCGCGAGGATACTCCTGCTGTTCGTGGTATGATCAACGCGGTTTCCTTCATGGTTAAAGTTGAGGAGTAAGAGATGCGTTTAAATACTCTGTCTCCGGCCGAAGGCTCTAAAAAAGCGGCTCGCCGCCTGGGTCGTGGTATCGGTTCTGGCCTCGGTAAAACCGGTGGTCGTGGTCACAAAGGTCAGAAGTCTCGTTCTGGCGGTGGCGTACGTCGCGGTTTCGAGGGTGGTCAGATGCCTCTGTACCGTCGTCTGCCGAAATTCGGCTTCACTTCACGTAAAGCAGCGATTACAGCCGAAGTTCGTCTGTCTGACCTTGCTAAAGTTGAAGGCGGTGTTGTAGACCTGAACACGCTGAAAGCAGCTAACATTATCGGTATCCAGATCGAGTTCGCGAAAGTGATTCTGGCTGGTGAAGTCACTACTCCGGTAACTGTTCGTGGCCTGCGTGTTACTAAAGGCGCTCGTGCTGCTATCGAAGCTGCTGGCGGTAAAATCGAGGAATAAGTAGCAGATGGCTAAACAACCGGGATTAGATTTTCAAAGTGCCAAAGGTGGCTTAGGCGAGCTGAAACGCAGACTGCTGTTTGTAATCGGCGCGCTGATTGTGTTCCGTATTGGCTCTTTCATTCCGATCCCTGGTATTGATGCCGCTGTACTTGCCAAACTGCTTGAGCAACAGCGAGGCACCATCATTGAAATGTTTAACATGTTCTCTGGTGGTGCTCTCAGCCGTGCTTCTATCTTTGCTCTGGGGATCATGCCGTATATTTCGGCGTCGATTATTATCCAGCTGCTGACGGTGGTTCATCCAACGCTGGCAGAAATTAAGAAAGAAGGGGAGTCTGGTCGTCGTAAGATCAGCCAGTACACCCGCTACGGTACTCTGGTGCTGGCAATATTCCAGTCGATCGGTATTGCTACCGGTCTGCCGAATATGCCTGGTATGCAGGGCCTGGTAATGAATCCAGGCTTTGCATTCTATTTCACCGCTGTTGTAAGTCTGGTTACAGGGACGATGTTCCTGATGTGGTTGGGCGAACAGATTACTGAACGTGGTATCGGCAACGGTATCTCAATCATTATCTTCGCCGGTATTGTCGCGGGACTCCCGCCAGCCATTGCCCATACTATCGAGCAAGCGCGTCAAGGCGACCTGCACTTCCTCGTGTTGCTGTTGGTTGCAGTATTAGTATTTGCAGTGACGTTCTTTGTTGTATTTGTTGAGCGTGGTCAACGCCGCATTGTGGTAAACTACGCGAAACGTCAGCAAGGTCGTCGTGTCTATGCTGCACAGAGCACACATTTACCGCTGAAAGTGAATATGGCGGGGGTAATCCCGGCAATCTTCGCTTCCAGTATTATTCTGTTCCCAGCGACCATCGCGTCATGGTTCGGGGGCGGGACTGGTTGGAACTGGCTGACAACAATTTCGCTGTATTTGCAGCCTGGGCAACCGCTTTATGTGTTACTCTATGCGTCTGCAATCATATTCTTCTGTTTCTTCTACACGGCGTTGGTTTTCAACCCGCGTGAAACAGCAGATAACCTGAAGAAGTCCGGTGCATTTGTACCAGGAATTCGTCCGGGAGAGCAAACGGCGAAGTATATCGATAAAGTAATGACCCGCCTGACTCTGGTTGGTGCGCTCTACATTACCTTTATCTGCCTGATCCCGGAGTTCATGCGTGATGCAATGAAAGTACCGTTCTACTTCGGTGGGACCTCACTGCTTATCGTTGTTGTCGTGATTATGGACTTTATGGCTCAAGTGCAAACTCTGATGATGTCAAGTCAGTACGAGTCTGCATTGAAGAAGGCGAATCTGAAAGGCTACGGCCGTTAACAGTCGCCCGAGAAGTTACGGAGAGTAAAAATGAAAGTTCGTGCTTCCGTCAAGAAATTATGCCGTAACTGCAAAATCGTTAAGCGTGATGGTGTCATCCGTGTGATTTGCAGTGCCGAGCCGAAGCATAAACAGCGCCAAGGCTGATTTATTCGCATATTTTTCTTGCAAAGTTGGGTTGAGCTGGCTAGATTAGCCAGCCAATCTTTTGTATGTCTGTGCGTTTCCATTTGAGTATCCTGAAAACGGGCTTTTCAGCATGGTGCGTACATATTAAATAGTAGGAGTGCATAGTGGCCCGTATAGCAGGCATTAACATTCCTGATCAGAAACATGCTGTGATCGCATTAACTTCGATCTACGGCGTCGGCAAGACCCGTTCTAAAGCCATTCTGGCTGCCGCGGGTATCGCTGAAGATGTTAAGATCAGTGAGCTGTCTGAAGAACAAATCGACACGCTGCGTGACGAAGTTGCCAAATTTGTCGTTGAAGGTGATCTGCGCCGTGAAGTTAGCATGAGCATCAAGCGCCTTATGGACCTTGGTTGCTATCGCGGTTTGCGTCATCGTCGTGGTCTCCCGGTTCGCGGTCAGCGTACCAAGACCAACGCACGTACCCGTAAGGGTCCGCGCAAACCGATCAAGAAATAATCGGGGTGATTGAATAATGGCAAAGGCACCAATTCGTGCACGTAAACGTGTAAGAAAACAAGTCTCTGACGGCGTGGCTCATATCCATGCTTCTTTTAACAACACCATCGTTACCATTACTGATCGTCAGGGTAACGCACTGGGTTGGGCAACAGCCGGTGGTTCCGGTTTCCGTGGTTCTCGCAAATCCACTCCGTTTGCAGCTCAGGTTGCAGCAGAGCGTTGCGCTGAAGCCGTAAAAGAATACGGTATCAAGAATCTGGAAGTTATGGTCAAAGGACCGGGTCCAGGTCGCGAATCTACTGTTCGTGCTCTGAACGCCGCTGGTTTCCGCATCACTAATATTACTGATGTGACTCCGATCCCTCATAACGGTTGTCGTCCGCCGAAAAAACGTCGCGTATAACGCTGTCGTTTCTAGGATTGTTGGAGAAAGAAAATGGCAAGATATTTGGGTCCTAAGCTCAAGCTGAGCCGTCGTGAGGGCACTGACTTATTCCTTAAGTCTGGCGTTCGCGCGATCGATACCAAGTGTAAAATTGAACAAGCTCCTGGCCAGCACGGTGCGCGTAAACCGCGTCTGTCTGACTATGGTGTGCAGTTGCGTGAAAAGCAAAAAGTTCGCCGTATCTACGGTGTGCTGGAGCGTCAGTTCCGTAACTACTACAAAGAAGCAGCACGTCTGAAAGGCAACACCGGTGAAAACCTGTTGGGTCTGCTGGAAGGTCGTCTGGACAACGTTGTATACCGTATGGGCTTCGGTGCCACTCGTGCAGAAGCACGTCAGCTGGTCAGCCATAAAGCAATTATGGTAAACGGTCGTGTTGTTAACATCGCTTCTTATCAGGTTAGTCCGAATGACGTTGTTAGCATTCGTGAGAAAGCGAAGAAGCAGTCTCGCGTGAAAGCCGCTCTGGAGCTGGCTGAGCAGCGTGAAAAGCCAACCTGGCTGGAAGTTGATGCTGGCAAGATGGAAGGTACGTTCAAGCGTAAGCCGGAGCGTTCTGATCTGTCTGCGGACATTAACGAACACCTGATCGTCGAGCTTTACTCCAAGTAAAGCTTAGTACCAAAGAGAGGACACAATGCAGGGTTCTGTGACAGAGTTTCTAAAACCGCGCCTGGTAGATATCGAGCAAGTGAGTTCGACGCACGCCAAGGTGACCCTTGAGCCTTTAGAGCGTGGCTTTGGCCATACTTTGGGTAACGCACTGCGCCGTATTCTGCTCTCATCGATGCCGGGTTGCGCGGTGACCGAGGTTGAGATTGATGGTGTACTACATGAGTACAGCACCAAAGAAGGCGTTCAGGAAGATATCCTGGAAATCCTGCTCAACCTGAAAGGGCTGGCGGTGAGAGTTCAGGGTAAAGATGACGTTATTCTTACCTTGAATAAATCTGGCATTGGCCCTGTGACTGCAGCCGACATTACCCATGATGGTGATGTCGAAATCGTCAAGCCACAGCACGTGATCTGCCACCTGACCGATGAGAATGCATCTATTAGCATGCGTATCAAAGTTCAGCGCGGTCGTGGTTATGTGCCGGCTTCTACCCGAATTCATTCGGAAGAAGATGAGCGCCCAATCGGCCGTCTGCTGGTCGACGCATGCTACAGCCCTGTAGAGCGTATTGCCTACAATGTTGAAGCAGCGCGTGTAGAACAGCGTACCGACCTGGACAAGCTGGTCATCGAAATGGAAACCAACGGCACAATCGATCCTGAAGAGGCGATTCGTCGTGCGGCAACCATTCTGGCTGAACAACTTGAAGCTTTCGTTGACTTACGTGATGTACGTCAGCCGGAAGTTAAAGAAGAGAAACCAGAATTCGATCCGATCCTGCTGCGCCCTGTTGACGATCTGGAATTGACTGTCCGCTCTGCTAACTGCCTCAAAGCAGAAGCTATCCACTATATCGGTGATCTGGTACAGCGTACTGAGGTTGAGCTTCTTAAGACGCCTAACCTTGGTAAAAAATCTCTTACTGAGATTAAAGACGTGCTGGCTTCCCGTGGACTGTCTCTGGGCATGCGCCTGGAAAACTGGCCACCGGCAAGCATCGCTGACGAGTAACCGGATCACAGGTTAAGGTTTTACTGAGAAGGATAAGGTCATGCGCCATCGTAAGAGTGGTCGTCAACTGAACCGCAACAGCAGCCATCGCCAGGCTATGTTCCGCAATATGGCAGGTTCACTGGTTCGTCATGAAATCATCAAGACGACTCTGCCGAAAGCGAAAGAGCTGCGTCGCGTAGTTGAGCCGCTGATTACTCTTGCCAAGACTGATAGCGTAGCTAATCGTCGTCTGGCATTCGCCCGCACTCGTGATAACGAGATCGTGGCAAAACTGTTTAACGAACTGGGCCCGCGTTTCGCGAGCCGCGCCGGTGGTTACACTCGCATTCTGAAGTGTGGTTTCCGTGCAGGCGACAACGCGCCGATGGCATACATCGAGCTGGTTGATCGTTCAGAGAAAACAGAAGCTGCTGCAGAGTAATCTGTAGTAACGTAAAAAAACCCGCCTCGGCGGGG
>NZ_SZWS01000001.1:0-23725 GCF_005281245.1 Citrobacter sp. wls826 | reverse complement strand
CCCCCCCCCTTCCTTTCAGGTAAGGGGGGAGCACGTTCTTGGTTTTATACAACGAATTAATTACTTTATTTTTTGGAATTCTCATAAAACAGCCTCCGCATTGTGTGTTTGTATTATTAACCAAATAACTACAAATCTTCTTTAAGAAAATGCTCATTTAGTTATTCCTCATCGTAAGGATAGTTGCTCTACTCTGCAAAAAACAATTTGTGAGCGAAGTAATGAAAAATGAAACACGCTACCTGTCTTCCATGTTTTCCCAGCCGGCTCCGTTGTTCTTTGACTGGTTTAACGTGCAAAGCTTTGGGTGAAATATCTGAGTCAGGGCAGTTATCAGCCCGTAAAATATTGATTGTTGTTTTTTATCTGATGACCTACCTAAAAGTAAAACACAGAACTTATGTAAGGCTGGGATAATCACTAACCAAGCATAATAGGGGATTAAAATTTTCAAAGAATACTAAATACACGACCTTATAGGCAATTTATTGTATTGGCGGAGTGGGCATTTTTTGCATGTATCCATGCGTCATCTGAATGTAAACTCATCATCTAGATGATGAACCAATTTCAATAAGATGTTATGATGCACAAAAAGGAATCAATAAATTATTTTTGGTTTGAGAACTATTCCTTATACCCATACAAAGGGTTGTTTTATCGCAATAAATGGATTCGCATTCCCCCAAAAGAGTTGGACATTTTAACGATATTGGTCGAGAATGCTGGGAAAGTCGTTGACAAAGAGTTTTTTTTTCAGAAAGTCTGGTCTAATGGTGATGTGGGTGATGAGTCTTTAACTAGATGTATTTATTCGTTACGCAAGCTGTTGGGAAAACAGTCTATAGAAACAGTGTATCGAAAAGGATACATGTTCAGAGTAAATGTTTCTGTTCGCTCTGTTAAGTCAGATCCCACTGACACTAAATTAGTTGCGGTATTTCCTTTCCATTTTCATGCAGATTCAGGATTAAATCCTGATGATGCTCTATATACACTGACTCAGTTACTTAGCAAATTCAAGCCTGCGTCTATATGTATTATGCCAACTCTGGTTACTTGCAACGGCAATTCTTGGGAAGAGATTGAAAACATAATCCATAGGTTTGAACCTGCGTATTATGTCATGGGAAAAACATTTAAAAATAGCGAGAACATGTGTTTTGTTCTCGAAATCATTCAATCTTTTGATCATCGACTTATTTTTCAGACAAAAATTCAAATAACAAATAATCCAGACTGGATTAATGAGGCTTGCTGTTATGTGTGCGATTTTTTTCATGAGTGACATTCGCAATGGCATTGATATCTCAAGCAGGAGTATTCTTCCATTTACCGCTCAATAAAAACAAATATGATTTAATCATATACAATAAGTTTATTGGTTGCGTTTTGCTTTATTTTGATTGTGGATTACGTAACAATGTATAACCTAATATTATTACTGATTTTTTTTCTTTCTGGATGTTCATCATTATCGTCAATAGAATCCAATAAATTTGATGAACCTTCAATTGTTTATTTATCCACTGACTCACAAAAAGACAAAGCAAGAAAGGAGGCCGAGATATTTTTTAGTGAGTATCCATTTTATCTTTTTTCCCCACAAAAAGAAAATGAACTATATGAGGAATTTATGAGAATTCTTAAAACTAACGACAATAGAAATTTGTCGATGCATGATGCATTGATGCTGGCTCATGAACATTTAAAATAAATAGTTCATTCTTTTTTTGCTAAAGCTTTAGTTATGCGTATTCTTAGTATTCTTTTTCTTCAAAAAAGAATAGATGCGACGCACATCTTTAGCGTATGATTTTCTGCGTTCCTCCTGTATTGAAGACGGCGAAAAACCAGCGTTATAAGCACCAACAGCATTCCATGTTATGCCAAATTTTTTAAATGCTACTGCAAGATAATATGCTCCAGTGTATATATTAAGACAAGGATCAGATAACAACATTTCTGGAGTTATTCCGTACAAATTCAGCTCATTAAAATGCTGTGAATCAATTTGCATTAATCCAGATCCGTAACCTGTTGTTTGATTGTAACCAATCACTTCAGGTTTTAACTTGGATTCCTTCCATGCTATGGCGCGAAGCAAATCAGGATCAATATTATAATCATTTCCGGCCATTTCAAAACAATCAGAATAACAAGTCATACTGAACAACGATAATACAAACACTAAAAGTATCTTCATTTTCTCAGAAATTAAGTGGTGTATTTAATTAAAATGACAAATGGAATTGGCTCACTTAAGCTTCGCGCCTTTACTTTGAAGATTGAAGCTTAACATCGTTTGGGCCGCCATAATCGACAGTTTTTTCTCAACAGCCTCCCCAAGACAATCTGCCCCCCCCTGAACTCAGGGGTTACAGGCGCATAGACTTTATGCAAAATAGCCGCACCTCAGAATATCTTGCTCTTCTATCATGGTTATCTTCCCCCATAGTAAACGTGTATCGTGTGTATGCTTCCTTTTGCTAGATATAGCACTTATCCTTTTCTGATGAACCCTCAAGAAACGCCTTCAACCCCCGTCGCTTTTTTTGCCAGTTCTTGATAGGTCTTAGCTCTCTCCTAAACCAGCACCGAAATATCATGATTTCATGAACATATTAATCTCCTGTTGAGGAGCCTCTTGCTGAGGCTCCTTATATAATAAAAGGCCTCATTCTGCCTGTCTTGCCAAAAATGCTCATTCGGTCACCTAATAGCCAGATATCAGCCTGTGACGACAGACAGCACGGAAACACAAAAAACGGGGTATACCCCCGAACCTCCGGCCTCAAAAACGCCAACTGAATTGTAAATAGCCCCGTTTTAGTTCCATGCATTTTTTGAGATCCCGGCCAAATAATGGTGCTGTCGATATTCCTCCGGCGTCATATTGTTCAGTGATTCATGAAGGCGTTCGCAGTTATATTCTGACCCCCATCTTTCCGTGATTTCCCGCACTTCATTCAGCGTTCTGAACAGATAAATCGAGTATTTCTGTACGGTATGTTCGGTTAAAGCGCTCAATAAAAGCGTTCTGCGTCGGCTTACCCGGCTGAATATATTCCAGTTTTACTGCATGTTGCTCTGCCCATTCGGCCAGTGCAAGTGAGATAAATTCCGGACCATTATCCATGCGTAGCATGACCGGATAGCCGCGATTTGCCGCGATCCTGTCGAGTACACGGACCACGCGCAGAGCTGGCAGATTCAGATCGATTTCAATCGACAATGCCTCACGGTTAAAGTCATCAACGACATTGAACGTGCGAAAACGACGGCCACTGACCAGCTCTGGTTCAGCGCTTCCGGGGTGGCCAGTGGCGAGGGATTACGCACCGGCAACCGCTGTTTGCCCTTACGGCGAAAATTCAGCTTCAGCAGACAATAAATACGGTGGATCCTTTTGTGATTCCACGGGTGTCCCTGCCGCCTCAGAACCTGAAAAAGTTTCGGAAAACCGTACCGTGGGTATCGCTCTGCCACTGCCTGTAACGCGACAATAACGGGTTCGTCACGCGTGGTATCCGGACGGTAATGATAAACCGTTCTGCTCAGGTTCAGACTCCGGCAGGCCTGACGGATACTGAGTCCAAATGTCGTTATCAGATGAGTGACCAGCTCACGCTTAAAGGCTGATTTTAAAGCTTTTTTTCGATAACGTCTTTCAGCGCCCGGTTCTCAAGGCTCAGGTCGGCAAACATCTGTTTGAGACGCCGATTCTCGTCCTCAATATCCTTGATCTTTTTAATATCAGAAGCCTCCATGCCGCCGAATCTGGACTTCCAGTTAATGGGATGGACTACCTCCTCCCGCTACGGTTAACTGTACGAAATGTGCTTACCAGGAGAATCACCATGAATATCGTATTTCTGGGTATTGATCTGGCTAAAAATGTTTTACAGATCTGCGGGTTAAACCAGGCCGGCAAACCGGTTTATACGAAACGCACTGGCCGAAAAGAATTGCTCCAGACGCTGGCAAATATTCCTGCATGTCTGATTGGGATCGAAGCGTCCACCGGGGCATTTTACTGGCAGCGTGAGTTTGAGAAACTGGGTCATAACGTAAAAGTCATCAGCCCCCAATGTGTAAAACCTTTTGTCCGGGGGCAAAAAAATGACGGTAACGATGCGCAGGCGATAGCTGTGGCTCTGATGCAACCTACGATGCAGTTTGTTCCACCGAAAAGCCCTGAACAGCAGGATATTCAGACTCTGCACCGTGCAAGACAGCGTATTGTCAATCATTGTACTGCGACAGTCTGTCAAATCCGGGGACTGCTGCTTGATCGGGGAATAACAATCGGCGCGGCAGTCTCAAAAGTTCGTCGTACTGTTCCGCTTATCCTTGAAGATGCTGAAAATGGTCTTAGCGTTAGAATGCGCAGGACAATTGCCGAACTCTATGATCTCTTTAACGATCTCGAGCGTCGGATCCATTTTTTTGATAAGGAAATTGAAACAGTATTCAGGCAATCAGAAGCCTGTCAGCGTATCGCCAAAGTTAAAGGCATTGGCCTAAAACGGCCACGGCCGTTGTTGCTGCTATTGGCAAAGGAACTGAATTTAAGAATGGCCGCCACTTTGCTGCATGGCTGGGTCTGGTTCCACGGCAGCACTCGAGTGGCGACAGGCAGGTGCTGATGAATATGACGAAAAAAGGCGACAATCATCTGCGAACACTTTTTATTCATGGTGCCCGCGCTGTCGTCAGGGTTGCCACGAATAACAATGATAGTCATATGAATCAGTTTGTTAACCAGTTAAAGGAACGGCGCGGATTTAATAAAACGACCGTGGCGGTCGCTAACAAAAACGCGAGAATAATCTGGTCGATGCTGAGAAATGAGACCGAGTATCAGGTAGTGTGAAATTAATCGCCTGCCAGCAAAAGTTGCAGCGTACTGAGAAATGGTGACAGGTTGCACCTGCACAATCGGAACCTGACTATTATATTGGCCTCAGAGGCCGTCCAGTTGTTGAGGTGATTGTGTGCGGATTACCCATTTGGGAACAGATTTTCCTGATGCCGGATAGATGTAAGCAACAACCCCAAACCAGATTCAGTACTTGCAAAACGGAGGTAGTCCATAGATGTAGTAGGTGGCTTCAGATATACCGGTCTCCCGGCAGACATCTTTAACGGTTCGTCCGGCTTCAACCGACTTAATCACAGTGATGATCTGATGCTCAGTAAAACGGGCTTTACGCATAGAGATCTCCTTCGTTAGAAGATTGATTATGCCGGAGGATCTCTAAATATGAATGGCACGATTATGCGGGATACTTACAGAATCCTGCCCGGGCAAAGGGAGCATCGCTTCAGTTACAGTACCAGCAGTGCTGGAAGGTTTTCGCTGACTGCACCGGAAGTAAGTAGTTGCTGTTCACGGCTTCACTGCAAAGGAGGAATAATATGGCACAATTGTTGCTTTGTCGTCCTCAGGTGGACTGAATGCTCCCAGCCAAATAACCGCCGATTAGTGCGCTATGCGTTTCCGCTGAACGCTTATAGTACTATTCCCAGAGGTTAGTATTCCTATGCACTATACAGATAGACCTCCTGGTGTTAGCCCCAGCACAGAGCTAGAATTATTGTGCAGGGGCTTTCGTGAACTTCACGCTACGGCTGCGCCAGAATTAAGTCCTGAGATATTTAATTTCACCTTCGCACATATCCGGGAAACATCGTTCTGAAACTTTGAATTATTTGTTTCCCATTGCCGTCTCTCCTCAACCAATTTTTGGTAATCATCATCCAATATTTCGACTCCCTGACCTGGGACTCTCTTACCCCCAGCAACATCTGTCACACCAAACAAAAAATCCATGCCTTTCGAAGTGTTCGGCATGCCGAATCTCAACAACGAATCCAGCGATGGAGAAACAAACCCTCTTTGTAGTCGACTTAACTTGCCACTTGCCACCTCCATCGCAGCAAAAGAGGTCTGAATATTCAACTGACCGACCAGATATTCGTAAATCGGGGTCATTAATGATTCATCTGACTGATTCAATAAATGCTCTTTTATCCAAGATTTGAGTGATGTTTGATTTTGCATATTTGCATACTTGTCAACAGCTTTGTTCAGATGTTCAAGGCCGGGATCAATCACTCCGCCACCATTGTACAGAGACTCAAGTGTACGCCCTGACAATTCCGCTGTAATGGCACTGGCGTTAAAACCCTTATTTTGTTTGATTAAGCCCAAAACTCGGTCATCAGATATAACTCTACTCATATAGATACCCAAAACCATCTGGGCTTTATATATATCAATTTTTAAATCATTTACCACGTTTCGAATTCCAGCTTCCACTGTCTTGTTAGTCTGGCGAAGCTGATCTTCACTAATTTTGAGTGCATTGATCTTCGCAGCCGTATATTCTTGCAATGATTTATAATTGAATTCTTTCTGTCGTTCTTTACAGAAATTAGTTACAGAAGTCCTGACATCAGCAAGTAACGGGATGTTATCGTCGCCCATATCAAACAACTGTTGAAAGACTTCATTCTGGACCCCATCAATGGCTTTTTTTGTCCCGTCCATATCAGTCGCATTTGACAGCACACCAGAACTGCCCGAAGTACCCTGGTCAACAACTTTCCGGACCGAATGGTTCTGATTGCCCTGCCAATAGCTCCGGCTACTCCATAGTTCTGCCAACTCCTCCCCGCTGGCATCATATGGAATTCTATCACTCAGGAATATACCGCGGTAATCACTACCTTCATTTTCTTTCTGACTGATGTTCCCTTTTGACACCCAGTTATTAAGGATACCATCGTCCACACATCCCTTGGCTTTGGTTAGAAAGTTCTGAGTGTCATAAAGGACCTGTCGTCTATCTTTTCGTGCCGAAACCTGTTTCGTAATATCGTTAAGGTTCTCGCTGATGTCTCCCTTTGCATTCCACCCGGACAGTTTCCCCCTTTTTGTTATGTATTGTTTCTCATCCACCTGCAAGGCTTCCAGGTTTTTCTTCAGATGTTCAGCGGAAGAACGAGCCTCAGACACCTTCGCCTCTGCATCTTCTTCCCTTCTTCGAAGAGAACGAGTATGTTTTTCTGCATCACTAATAAGTGTCTTCTGAGCCTGAATATTTTCGGTATTCTCATTTATACGATTCTGTACAAACGCCAAATTCTGCTCAAGACTAGCTATTTCAGAAGTCAGTTCCCCCTGCATCTTCAGATTTGCTTCTTGCTGGGCCTTATTCTCTTTAAGCGCATCCTTTTGCTCTTTTTCTAAATGCTCAAGTTCAACCAGAGATGCTAAGACACTTTGGTTCAGTTGGTTCAACTCATTATTCCATGTATCATATAGTGATCTTAGTTTATCAAGATACTCTTTATTCTTTAAAGAATGATTTTCGACAGTTGCAATGAAGTCGGTCGCAATACGCTCCATAAGCCACCTCAAATCCGCTTCATCCTGCTCTGTCAATTTTATATCTACATCCCCCCCTCCAAGACTGGATCCATCTTTTTTATCAAAGGTATACGTTATATTATTTACAGAGTTTGTGTTGTCAATATATTCATACCCAGAGATGAACTTAGGTAACACATCTTCTATAAGACGCGTTAGTCTGGAGTTAATTTCATCTATTGCCCCCCTCTCACTTGATGTTCCAGATTCTGGGGTTCGAAGTGCATTATAAATACTATCAAGCTCTCCCTCCTCGTACAGAGACATATCCGAATATGCATCCATAGCTGCCTTAGCATTTCGTTGAAAATCCCCGACAATTTGGTCAATCTGATTGAAAGCACTATAGCTATCTTTCAGTACGCTTTTAAAAGACAAGGCGCTACTAAGTAGCTGTCTTATTAGTGATTTTTTTCTTCCAACATCTAACGCCAGCTCCCGCGAAACTGAGATTGCCTCTTGATTAAGGGCCACATATTTAGTTAAGCCACCATCACCGGTCGTTCCATCCAGAAGCCACTTCAACTCCATTTCATTATTTGTGTGCGGGAGACGATTTTTCTTAATCTTAATAGACGCATTCTGGGCATCAATTATTTTATTCCGAGCTTGAACTAATGAAGAAAGATTCCTATGAATATTCTCGATGTTGAGCTGCGTAATAGCGCGCAACTTGTCGCCATACTCATTCCTAGCAATATCAGCCGGTGTCAATTCATCTTGATTTTGAAAGGTAAGCAAACGATCCAATGAGGAAGGGGCAGCATCGCCATAACGGTCTTTGTAGGCGAACAGCAATTCCTGCTCATAGGATTTTAGCTGTGATTGACTGGTAGCCGCCTCTGCGTATAAGTGGAGTACAGAATTGTCGAACTGCAGTACTGAGTTAATTTTGTCTGTATAGCTTAATGCCGCTTTAGACGTCGCGTCCTGCACATAGTCCATAGACTTCTTGATATCTTCAGATTCGGCACGAATTGAGTCCATCTGTGTTACTTTGTCTTTAAACGCATGGTACCATTTCGTTCCGAGTGTTTCTTTCTGGGCTGATATGTTGTTCAAACCATTATTCAATTCGTCTTCTTGGTTTGCAAGTTTGTCGTGCTCGTCGCGGAGTTCCTGTATTTTATCATTGTTTGTCTGAATCTCCTTGTTAAGCTTTTCACAATTCAACCGGTGCACCCGAATATTATATTCGTCTCGTTCAATCTGTTGCTTAGCTTCGTTTATCCGGATAGATTGTTCATTAATATCATTGCTAATTGCCAACAACTTTTCCTGAAGGGAAGCGATTTTCCCTGAAACTTTGTTAACGTCCTGCTGAAGTTTACCCTGTGCATCCTTATTTTTCTGTTGCTCCTCATCCAGGCCACGGAGAAAACTGTTACGTACACTGCCCAACAGATGGGATACTTGCCCGATTGTCTTCTCAAGATTATTTATTTCAGGATTGTCCTCACAATTTTCACATTTTTTAATGCAGTGACGGACCCTGCGTTTAAGATTTCTAGGCAAGTAATCGATCTCCTTTTCCACTGACTCAGAGCCCTGCAATTCGTCACAGGACTCCTCGCTCGTGGACGAGAATAATTCATGCACCAATGAGTAAACCTTTGTTTTAAGAATTCCTGCCTGCTTTTTAACGAACTCGCGCTCCTCTTCAACCCCCTTTCTTATTTCTTCGTCAGTATTTATCAGACGACCGTTCAATTCTGACATAATTTTATCTGATGTCACCTCTCGGGTCAGGTGTTCCACTCCATTGAGAACAACCTTAACCACTTCACCGATCTGGGAACGGGTAAATTTGTCTTGCTGTGAAGTAGCATATATTTTATAGAAGAAATCAGAATCTATTGTTGATTCTCTGTTTACACTTAATTCATCAAATATCGCTTTTATCTGTTTATTGGCTTCATCAAATGTCTTCAGACTTTGATACCAAGCATCCGAAAATGCCTTTATTTTGCTGGCAGGCAATGAAAGTAATTGTTTCGCAAATTCCTGTTGTGCCCCGTTCAATGATTCGAGGTTAAAACATTTCTTTATTTTATTGGGGGTTGCATGTGCGCTTCTCTCGCCCGCGTCATAAAACGATACGTCTCCGGCTAAATATCTTAATACAAGTCCCTGCTGGGAAGTGACTGAAACTTCACAACGAAAATCCTGATTCATCTCTAACTGGGTAGTTTCTTTGTTATTCAATATAACCTTTGCTACTCCACCTTCCGTTATTACATGGAAACACATTTCCATTCCCAAAATCTTATAGACTTCAGAGGCTAGAACCAGATTTACCACCCCATGCGTAGCATCATCCGCCTCTACCCCAGAGTTATATTTACCCAAGGTGTCACAGATCTTCTTGGTCTGAACAAGCATTTCATGAGTGCACCTACAGCGTTTGCTGAATGTTGAACACACACGCAATAAGAAAAGATCGAGCCCTGCCCACCCAGTTTCAGCCCCCTTAGTCTCAATGATTTTAGCGGCTATGTCCTTTTGGGCCTTCATTGCAGCATCAACTGAGTTATCGCTGACCAAAGATGCAAATCTTTGTACATGTTGCACACTCATACAATTCCTCCTCTTAAAAACAGTTAGCTAATACATACATGTAATTAATTATAACAATGCTGACTTGCGTGAAGTGCTCATTTTCCCTTCATGCCCGGTGAAAATGCATAGTGCGCGCACTGGTTATGCGGCAGGGATGGGATATTCAGTCTGTCTGACAGCCGTCAGACAGCGGGCCTTCCAGCCTCGGCACCGCCGCAATAGCTTAGCCACGCATACACTCCAGATCGTTCACTCGTACCGTAGGCAGCAATTCCTCACAGTTGCTTTTCACCTCATCATAAATGCATAAAAAGCTAAGTTTTGATGTATTCTTATTAAGATAATTAAGCATATGATAAAAATATCAGTGCTTTTTTAGCATATACTTTATACACAAATCTATTTGAAGATATTGTATATTATATCTTGACAGGATAATTAAAATGATTTTACATTCTCACAAAAATGATCATTTAACTTCTCTTGTAACTATGCGTTATTTATTTGATGGTTTTGAATTCAATAATAATGGTTTGTTTTATAAACAAAAAAGAATTCATTTACCCCCCAAAGAAAGTAACATTTTACAATTTTTTCTTAAGCACCCAAATAGCGTTCAATCAAAAGATACGCTCATAAAAGCTGGATGGGGGCATGGTTTGCCAAGTGATGAGTCATTAACTCGCTGCATATACGTCTTACGGAATACTCTTTACTCCTGTACAGGAAAAAATTATATTAAGACTCTTTACAAAAAGGGGTATTTTTTTAAGGAGAATGTTTTCTGTATTGAAGGGAAAGAAAAAAAAGTGCACATTGCTATTTTTTTACCCAAAAGCAGCAATCATCAATACATACATCTATTAAAAAATTCAATTATAGATAACTTATTACATTATGAAAAGAAAGGAATATTTGTAATTCCCTTATCACTAACAGACTCATTGAATGATATTTTTGAACTTAAAAAACGAACCAATAATAAAGTAAATTATTTTATAACCGGATACTTTTTCAACAATGAAAAAAGTTTTCACCTTGAATTAATTGATGCAAATCAAATGATTTTAATTCATTCTGTTAATTTATGTATTCCCTTAGTAAAGGATCTGAAGTCCATATCAAAAAGAACAATTGAGTTTTTAGTTAAGAAAATAACTTCTACCAATCCACCTTGATTTTTTACAATTTTCACATTTATGCAATACAAATCTCAAAAAAATAAGCATTCGTGCTTTTACGGTGCCTATACAAAAATTCTTCGAATTATTAGTATTGCCCTGCGTAGTGCAAAAAAAGCCCGCATACAAGCGATTAATCCGCTTCGTTCGCTGCTGGTTTGTGCTTCGCAGGTGTTCATAACAAGCTCTTGAAACCGAATCCACACGAATGTGTCGCCGCCGGCATTAATAGCGAAGTGTCATAGCATTCTCCATTGCGCATAGCCCTGTGCAGTCCGCTTCGAAACGATGGATTGCACAGGCTGAAGAAGTGAAAAAACTGGACGAATTACTGTATAGACTTATCCACAAATATACCAGTAATCTTTGTAGCCACTTTGGCGCAGGACCAAAGACGGATGCAACACTACTGGCCGCTTCAGGAGATCCACCTCAAGCGTAACAAAATGAAGAGACTCCGGCACCACTCTGTGGCGTAAATACATTGCCAGCACCATAAGGAAATGCAGATAGGCACAGATTAAACCGTGGTGCCTCTCACATGAAGCATGAAGCAAACAATGCACTGTTGACAATGGCCCTTGTACATATGCGTGGTTGGCCGTAAACAGGGCTTTCAGTCTTCCTCTGATATTGACATCGTCCGGGGATAAAGCGACATTTTTTCGTGCTACGAGCTCCTGGCCGATGAACAGACTCGCATTTCTCAGGTAAAGTCGCCTGACATCTAACTCGCCGGCATGGTCGAGGATAAAGTGGTACCTAACGAATTGTACTGCGCGAAGAAAGCCCTCACCGTCATTGAGTTTGCTTTCACTCATCTGACGGTTACATTCCATCCCTGCTGCACACTGGCATTGCTCCATAGCAATACTGACATGTGGAGTGAAGCACCTTATTTTATCCAGTGTTACACCACTGCTAAAGTGATTATATCATCTGTTTCCACCAGTGATGGAAACATGCGACAATATGCGTTCACTGGCGGCTCGTGTCGTTTGAACACAGGTGAGTTGGAAAATGATTTAGTTATGTTGTTAAACATATCCAGAAATGGCTGTAAAATCGGGTGCGTGATTAACTTTTGCTGGATGATTGATTTGACTGGACCATAAATATGGTGCTGACGCACCGTTTGCCTGTAATGCATGTATTAGTCGTAGGCATATAGTCGATTCTGGGTTTATGATGATATATCATTTATCCTCGATTACTGGTATATAAAAAAAACAAGCTATTACTGGGGAGGCGCTGTTATAATCAAATCGTTCAAATAACTCAACAAAACAACTTTTTCGTTTTATAAGATAATTTTTTTTCATCCCTCCAGAATAAATAATCGCTACAAACTCAGAGTATTCATTTATTGTCCCCTCGAAATAATATGAAGCATATAATCCACCCTCAAATATCAACTGAGAATCAGTCTCGGTTTGTTGTGTTGATTCAACCAACGCCTGAACTCTGAGTTGAGAATAATTAAGTGAATCAGGCATAAAAACAGAAAACAATCTAAACGGATTCCTTTTAATTTGCATTTCTTTACTAATAACCCCCCACCTATAAGTACTTTCATATTTATTAAATGGTATATTTTCAACATGACTGATATAAAACCCGTGGATAATTTCAGGTTTCATTGTAACAATATCAAGAAAAAAACCTTTCTCATTGCTAGACGTAAATGGATGCATCATTAAACTTGCATCCCAAGCATCTTTTTTTCGACAAGTCAAAGGAGAAACACCAAATCTCTTTTTAAATTCTCTAGAAAAAGATTGTGGTGAATCAAAACTTAGTCGAAAAGAAATGTCAATAATTTTCAATGATGTATACTGCAATAAATAGACGGCTCTTGTCAGCTTTCTTATTTTTATATATCTCCCTAATGAAATACCTGTATATCTTTTAAAAATCAACTCAGTATATCGCCTACTATATCCGGCTATTTTACTGATTAGATCTACTGATAGCTTCGATTCAATATTATTTTCGATAAAGGAAACTATATCACTCATGTTTTTTTCGAGCATGGTATGCTTATCCAGCTATCATAAGTCCTGGCCTAATCATATCAGAATACCGCTTATTAATAAAAATTTGAAACGATTTTGTTGTACTAATGAATGAGTCGAGAAATGAGTAAGGCTGAATTCTACTGAATGTAGCAGAAAAATGTAGTCTGAACGACACAGGCTAAAAGTTTACCCTGATGCCATCAAAGCAGCGTGTTCGTGGATACTGGTAACATCCACATACTCACGACAGACATTCGCAATACCATCAACATCATCAATTTGCAGACCAGCGTAACCGCCGGTCTTTGCTTTTATGGATTGACGATGCGTTTAGCTATGAGTCTCCAAATGCCCCCCACCCAAGCGAATTAAAATATATATTATGATACTACGAAAATTAAATACACTTACTGAGTGATTTTTATTTTAATTAAAGATACAGAAAGAGCACCGACAAACAGAAAAATACCTGCCAATAACAGCATATATATTTCTGGCATAACCTCCCAAGGTTCTGCGAAGCATTTGAGTAATGAACCTCCTAAAGAAGCAGCAACAACTTGAGGCACACATATCGTTGCATTAAATAACCCAAGATAAGTCCCAATTCGACAACCCTTCAAGGAGTTTGTTATTATAGAAAATGGTATCGATAACATGGCTGCCCAAGCGCAACTTATCAATAAGAATGGCACAAACAAAAGATATTTATCTTTTATCCAAAAAACCGAAATAAAACCGACGCCGCCCAACATTAGGCTAATAACATAAGCCATTTTGATGCTTTTGAATTTTGGAATAATTATCGCCCATAAGATAGATCCCACGGCTTGCACACCAAAAGCCATCCCCACCCAGTCTGCGGCATTTTCATACTCAAAAGTACTTGTATCAAGAACCGGAATACCTTCTGCATTTAAAATAAATGGTGTGTTAAAAACATTTTTAGCAATAGCCCCAGTAGAATACGTCCACATAAACATAAATGCTCCCCAACAAAAAAACTGAACCAAACCAACAGTCCAGAATGTTTTGGGGGCCTGATTCAATAACGTCCAAACATTGGCTTTTATGTCATCATTATTCTTATCAATTGAATGATATTTAGAATAAATATCAGGAGGCATTTCCTTGACACAACAAGATGTATAAATAACACAGATAATTAATATTGCAGCACCGACATAAAAAGAAAAGATAACAGAATCAGGTATAATACCAGGTTCGGCTACATTACTAATTCCTATACTAGCAAATAAAAAAGGGACAAAATAACCAATAAGACTCCCGACATTACACATCATACTTTGAATGGAAAAAGCCAGAGTTTTTTGATTTTGATTGACCATGTCACTAACCATCATTTTGAATGGTTGCATCGCAATATTAATGGATATATCCATTAGCATAAGAGACACTGTACCAAAAATTAAAGCGGCTGTCACCCCCATAGATAGGCCACCAACATTTGGTAACAAGCACATGATAACAACAGCAATTAAGGCTCCGAAAAATAAATACGGAATTCTTCGACCAAATCTGTTCCATGTGCGATCGCTCATAGCGCCTACAATTGGTTGAACAATGATGCCCGCAAGCGGTGGTAAAATCCAAAAATAACTTAATTTATGAGGGGCTGCCCCCAGAATAGTAAAAATTCGACTTATATTAGCGCTCTGAAGTGCGTAAGCGATCTGTACTCCTAAAAATCCCAAACTAATACTACATAATTTAAATAAACCAAGATTTGGTAAATCTTTCATAAGATATTGTCTCATAACTATAAATATGAGCCTATTATAATAATCTTGACACCGAAAACATGATTGAAACGCATCATAATTGATACCTGATAAGACAATTTATAAAACCACTTTATTTTAAGAAATATAACACTACATTCCCGGAAACCACGGAAAATATTCATGACCACGTCAGATAATAACGATAATTTCATGTAAATCATGATTATTAAGGTAGCGCATAATAAACAAAAACAATACCCCTCCTTATGATATAATTGAATATTTGTAACTAAAGCAATAATAAACGCAAGAAAAATTTAACTGCCTTGCAAAGAAATCCTTTTGTAAGGCAAGCATAACATAATCAATCAATTTTATCGTGAACAAAATTTATTTTCTAATTATGATGAACAAATCTTCAGTTTAATATTTAGTTCACCTTCAATATATTCACATTCATCAAGAAGCCACTCTTCAACCAACCACGGGGTTAAATAATCAGAAACAAAAATCATAAAACCATCATTGACAATAGCAAATTTCTTGTGAAAGAGCTCACGTTGTTTTAGCTTCAATTTAACCACTTTCTGATTACGTTTTACAAGGCGACTATTCATTCTTTTCATAGCGGCGTTTTGCGTTACTTTCCTCATCATGCTCTAGGCATCCTTATTATATTTTTGATTCGCAATCACCATCTCTTTGAGCAGAAGCGTTAATGATGCCTTTGCCCAGTTCAGCGGAGTTATGGGGGATGGAACTGCCATAATCATGTTTTCATAATAAAGAAAGTTATAGCTCTCTGGAAGTTGCATACCTTTAACCTTATCCGTGTTAGCTGAATACATATCTGAATCAGTCAGCTGAGATAAAGATCTGTTCATATACTTAATGGCATTATTGTAAAAATCCACATCTCCAGATTCTTTATAGACCCGCAATGAGCATAATGCAAACCAGGAATCAAAAAACCATTGCGCCTCAGTATGAGCAATAAATTTTTTTTCTCGATTCGACATACTTTTGGAATCGGTATCAGTAGCAATTTCATTGAACCAAAAATTAGCAGATTGGTAGCTATCGCCCATATATCTTTTTATTCCATATACTCCACTTAACGACGAAACTATTTTCAAAATATTTTTTTCTCAACAAGAGATAATCTTTGAAGTTTAGCAGGATAAATTAAGCTCAGTAATGCTGCATCAGCAGTTCTGAACCTTTTATCATTTTGAGGATAAACGGGAGACTCTCCACCTTTAGCCAATTGTTTTTTTATCGTTAAATATCCTTGATCTATCAATTTTTCGATATTTAATTGCTGAATAAAATTTAAGTAGTTCATCTTTTCAGCAAAAGATTCTATGTCTCTTTTGAATATAATTGAATTATTTTTACCATCTGCCATAATATCCTTGAACGTTTCAAGTGATGACGTTACCATAGCGACAGAAGACGTGTTAATTTTTTCATTTTCTTCCCACATGCCGGAGTCTGGCATTTTAGCATAATTTGACTTATCGAAATAAGCAATTAAACTTATCAATGCTTTCATTCTTGAACCAGAATTCCATTCCGTGCCAGTAAATTCGCCTGATAAAATTTTTCTTAAAATCAAGTCAAGAAGAAGTCCCAACGCATCATTTTGTTTGTGGTTCCATTGCTGAGGAATGCCATTTCTCATAATGTCTTCATATTGTTCACTCTCAGCATCAAACCTTATATGAATTGCTTTCATTTGGCCATCCTTGCCGTTGAGTATCTTAGGAGTTGATATCACATCTTTCATTCGCTTCAACTGAGCGTCTGTAGATATATAGTCCCATAATGTTAAGATAATTTGCTTTGCATGCAACAAATCACCAGCACTTTCCAATGCAAGCGCTCCCCACAAAGAATCTCTTACCCAAACAGCATCATAATGCGTTTTATTAGCTATGTCCCTGTCATGCACATTCACCGCCCTTACAAAAGTTCCCCAGGGTTTGTATAAAAGTTCTAACTTGCGAGCTTCATATGTTTCATCCCAAATATTTTCTATCTGCTCTGTGTTATAATCCTTTTTTATCAAGGGTAGCGCGTGAGGAGAGTTAACGATCAACGAATATGATTCTGAACGCTCTGGAATAATAGTGACAAAATTGGCGCGACCTTTATTTTCAGATACTATTTTTTTTATTAAAACTTCCGGGCCACTTTGTTGTGCGGTGGATACACACGAATAGCATAAAGTATTTTGGCCTAATAAGGAAAAAATCAATGTAGAACTAATGACTGTTTTTTTCCAAATCTATTATAGGTCATATTCCCTCCTAAAATAAGTCAGTCTTTATCTCTGCTTACCAGAAATTTGATCTCTGGAATCAAAAAGCACATCAAATCAATAAAAAGTTGTTTTTACTTTTGAGCAAAGTAGATACATATATCCCTCAGATTAATATTGGTAATGAGTGCTTATCTCATACTTTTATATCAATCATATAAATACGAGTACTCTTTTTACAGAACAGGGAGTTACTCTTTTAGTAAAAGAGTAAACGGCCGTATTTTCAACGCCTTACTGCACACAATGAGATTCAACATAAAACATTCGATTATTTTACGTTAAAAGCAGCCCAGCCCCGCTCTATCGTTCATAATAATATAAGTACCTAAATATATCCGTTATAACGTCCTAAAAATTAAGATACGATTTAAGCGTCTCAGCACACGAAGATATCGTGCTACTTAATATTTTATATAAGTTATCAATTAATGTCACAGCTGTATTATACTTCTGAGTTAATGTTTGCATTGAGGTCTGAATTATCTGCTCCTGAGCATCAAAACCAGCCTGAAATGACTGATATGTAGCTGAAGAAAAAAAAGATGTATTCACTACTATAACTCCTGTATTTTTGAATATTTCTCCCGTATGAAATAAGAGATATTGGTTTACGGCATCTTTATCAGTTAGATCAATACCTTGAATTTCCATCCAATCTACTACGAGCTTCATTTGGGTATAATCACCTGCATAGTCAGGCCAACATAAAGAAGCGATACTCCCCATTATTTCCTCAATTGGTGATAGATCAATACGCACTTCATACATGCCTGATTCTGGGTTCTTCGTAACCACCGTATTCCCCCATTCGTCAGCCCATTGCATCGCGTCTTGCTCTGACTCAGAATCATATAAGACACCAGATTCACCATTATATTTATTATATATGTCATTGAATAACGCAAATATACAGTAACAGTTTATATTTAACGGATACTCTTCTTGACTTTTTTCATCCGTATTATCATTAATATAAGCTGCCATTAGACCGATTGCATCAGAAAAATCGCTGTAAAAATCCATATAAGTCTTAACTGCAAACTCATAAACATCCATATAGTTTTCATCAATCTTATTGATGGAGTCTGCAATCATTTCCCACAATTTCGCATCAGGAATACATGTTCGCCCTTCAGCTAAAATCAAATTATTTATATCATTATTGGACTTATTATTTACCTTCTCGAATTCAGTTGCGATATACTTCAATGAATTAATAACATCAGCATTAAATGCTATATCTGCTTGCGATAATGCCCGAAGATTATTTCCCAACAAATGTTCAGTAAGTCTCCGTTCAGAAAAGTTATTTCCTTTTTGGAAAAGATAGCTTCTGTATTTTTCACATTGCGCATATATATCATTCAGCAAGTTGAACCCTGGTGAACATTTTACTTCATTTCCAAACGGTTTATTATTCGCCGTGCTATTTACAGCGCTTTTTCTGTTATTTAATTCGTCAAAACCAATCTGGGTTTTTATCTTATCTCTTGTAACTCTCATTGTTACATTCATTTCCATAATATATGATAACCTCATCAAAATACACACATATATGAATGTATATCTATCACGGAAACCCTGTTCATAACCTTCATAAATTGCTCATTTCCTAAGTACGATACTGATAAATCCACAGTAAAAACTTCAATGAGTTTAAATATCCTGAAGTATATTTATGATTAGGTGTTGTAATCTCTGAAAAAGCTCAAAACACTATTTTCGTGGTAAGCAGAGACTGCACGGTTCACGTAGTCTACGTCCTAACCCAGAACGGCAATGAACTCGCAACGCGGTGAAACGCATCGGAAAACTGTATGTCATCGGGTCGGGGATCAGAGGTACAAGCGCAGAGTAACGGCAGGCAGTTCGGAGACAAAAAACGCAGCTACAACTTGCGTCGATGTGGGGATGGCTGCGGGCGAAACAGAAAACCCTCTCAAGGCTTTCAGAACTGGCGAAGGCGTTCGGGCATGCGCTGAAGTAGTGGCCAGCGCTGACCCGCTATGCAGTAGATGGCTGGGTGGAAGTGGATAATAACATTGCCGAAAAAAACTTGCGACGGATCAGTCTGGTGATAAAAAACAGGCTGTTCTTCGGCTCAGCTCATGGTGATGAGCTCGGTGCATTGCTGTACAGTCTTATCGGACGCGCAAATTAAACGGCGTGGATTCGGAACGCCATCTGCATCATGAACTTGATGTCATCGCCGACTGGTCTGTGAATCGGGTAGGTGATCTGCTGCTTTAGCGTGTTTCTAATATCGTTTTTACGAAAACTGTTCATGGAGTCTTAACATGAAGAGCGTGGTAGCTATTTTAATTTAAATGTGTTATTGATTTCTCTTCAACTCGTGTATTTTTTGCTTCGTTATGGCGAAAGCTTTTGCCATTTTACTCTAATGTCCATACCGCAACTGTTTTACCCATTGCATCATGGCTAGAAAGACCAACCTCCATATCACTGACCACAGCTGCAACGGTGTATTTCTGGTCAAAGGCCAGTTGAGAAGACTCGAGTTTAAACTCTCCGCTAAGATTTCTTCTTTCCATTGAGATACTTGTCTTTTCTGAGATGGCATATCACCTCTGTTCAGGTGGCCAAATTGAGTAAGCCACGACAGCATTACGGTTAATACTGGTGGAAAAAATCCCGCAGAAGAACCTACATCCTATCTGCGGGAAAACACCAGGTATGAGTAGTTACTGTGATGGATACAAGAAGTTCCATACATCCTGTATTCATCAAGTATCCGACTGCGTCTATTAAAATTCATGATGATTATCTACTTGTTTTATGATGCTGACCTGCTGGAGCGATAGAAACCAGACTGTATCCCTTAATTAGCTGAGTTGTAACAACTTTCTGTTTCAATGGCATATTTAACTATTATTTTGCTATCCCCCCCGATAAGGCATTACTCCTCATCCAGACTTTATTGCCGGCTCAACCCACACCACCACGGGCCGGACTGTTACGAACGGTGCGAAAGAGAACCATATCCAACGCCTGAAAGCAGCTCTGCGGGAACATCTGAACGGTCACTTTTGAGACAGTTATGGAAATTATAACCCAGCACTGGCGGGGGGATGAATAGTCGGGCGATCTCCTGGGAACGGGAATATCGTGGAGGCATAACCATTCCGAGGAGTTCATTCGCTTACCTACCATTCCCGTGGCTCCGGACCTGCCGTTAACTTCGAAACAGCCCCTCTGGCGATAGATGTCGGTTAACTGGGGGACTATACGCAATTGTCGCTCAGCGCTTCCTCCGTCAGGCGGATGTGAACATCATGGATTTTTCGGCGGGCATGAGCCCATGCAGGTGGCTTCCTTATCTGCCCGTCACGGTACAACTCATTGAACCCCGCATACGCATCAGCCTTCAGCACACCGCTGAATTCGCCAAGATGGGGCTCGAAGGTGGCGCGGCTTGAACGATGTGGTCACACCGACAACAGGCATTCTTTTCGCGCACCGTACGGATCCCACGGAAGGCGCCGCACATCAGTTCCAACTGTTCGGCGGTATCTTCACCCAGCCAGGCTGTTGAAGCCATTTCTCATATCGGTGATACCGGCAACGAGCCAGATTTAGGTCCCGGAAGGTAACGGGATCATCGCTTAACTTCCTGTATCAGCAGAGTCAGAAGCTTTTCACTGATAGTGCCATTGAGGCGGAGCGTCCCGTGCCCGAACGTTACCTCACAGCTGATACTGAGGGTTTCCTGGTCCTCTGCGCACGGCTCTTGCGGTACGGCAGCTGCATTGATAGTCACAGAAAGTAGCTGAGGACTCTCTGAAGAAGGTAATAGTAACTTTCCCTAGCGCCATTGTTGGCGCCATTTGAACAACAGATTGGCATTAATGCCATTTTCAAACGCCAGTTTTGAGATGGGTATCCCGGGTTCACAGGGGCAGCAACGAGCTTCTCCTTAAATTAAGGAGAATAATTAGGGCAGCCCTTACGCCTGCCTGGAGTCATATTTTCTGCATATCTGACACTTTGGTTCCCACTACTTATTTGGCAGACACCACTTTGTCGTATTCTTCAGACTATGACCAGACTGTTCACGCTGTACGCTTACGCGTTGTTGCACGACGAATAAGCAATGCAGGCTCAAAGGAATACTTACCCCCTGACAGCCATTTTTTCTACTTACATATTACGATGCTTATTGTGCTGACCATACCTTATTTTCTGATTCCTTAATTATTTCAGGGAACTTGTAGTACCCATGGAAAGTATTTAACCTTCTGAACAGTCTGACTAAATAGACTCGCTTCTCTGATTTGTATAAAAAACTGGCACTCAGCAGACTTTTTAAGAGGGCTACAGCGCCAGCATTTTTGGCTAAAAAAACAACAAAACCTAAATTCCAGTAATTGTTGCCACCGGCATTAAAACTAATGAATTGATAGAGTCAATTCGGCCAATACCATTAATGCGGGTAGCATTTCCGTCATATTGTATGAAATGGCCCTCATGCCCTGCGACTTGCTTAATTGACAACCTATCACATGTCTCTCTCAGTTGGGACATTCGGGGCCGCCACCCGGTGGGGATCTGGTTGATATATTCCGCCTCATCAAAAGATTCCCCCATACGCCGGGCATTAGCCTCACCTTCATCCAAAAGCAGTTCGTCGCTATAGAACATTTCATGTGCATTGATAAAGTTGCTTATTTGCTGGCCATATGATGCCCCAGCATTTTCAGGATCCCAGACCCGACAAAACAAGCCAGGGAAAGCATAGTTTACAAACATGCTCTCCGCGACATCCGTAACAGTCACACCATTATGAGTGTAAAGTGTATTTGTTTTCTCGACAAATAAGGCGCACGGAAAAGATTTTTTCAACCGCATTTGCGCGTTTTCCTCCTCTGGAGAATGAGGGAGATTGTATCCCCTCAGATGCTCAATGGAATCGTGATTGCCCCGAAGGAATACAGCTCCGGTCGACTGCAGTAAAGAAATCACCTGCTCCTGAATCAGGTAATTAAAATCCAGCCGGTCATTCATATTATCCCCCAAAAACAGCAAGCCGTTCACTCCCATCTTGCATAAACCAGAGCCAACAAGAGAAAGATTTTTAATCAAGACCTTAGCCAGGTCATCTGTTTTTTTCTGCCAGCCGGGGCGGCATCGATTTCTGGCGAAATCACACATCACCGTTTCATATTCTTTTACAACATTAGCCAATCTTCTCCAAGAAACTCCCTCCTTTAATTTTAAGGCGCCTGACGCAAAACCAGCGAGGAGTATAGCAATCGGAGAACCGGACACATCGCCGACAGTGAATTTATGCCCTCTTGACGGACAATATGCATCCTGCAAGTCGCGCGGAATTATCAATTTATCGAGAATAAATACTCCCTCTTTCTTCTGAATAGACTGAAGGATTTCCTGATTACTACGCATCTGCCGTGTTACCTCGGCTGAAAAAACATCTGTTATCACTTCAGAGACGGACTCAGTCCCTAAAGCTTCAGGGGATGGCTCTGTCCCTAAAGCTTCAGGGGACGTCTCAACTCCCCCAAGACAGTCATCAGTTGGCAAGACAGTCATCAGCGGGTCCCTTGTCGATTCCCATGCCCCCCCCAGGACAGCCAGCAAATTCTCTGACTTACACGTCTGAGGGACGCTTTTACGCCATGGGTCCATATAGGCATAACCTGTTCTGGCTCCGGCCAGCGATGGATGAAAACGCTCCTCTGTAACCGTTATGTTGTCGCCATCAGACCGGGTAAACCTGTATCGTGTGTATGTATCCTTTTGCAGGGTATAGCACTTATCCTTTTCTGATGAACCCTCAAGAAACGCCTTCAGCCCCCGGAGTTCATCTGGCAGAGAAGATGCTGCAGTATCTTCTCTTGTAGGGAGATGACCATACTGCAGCAAAAAATCCAGCTTATCAAAGAAGCGCATCAGGGTAGTTATCACGCCACCGTGCCGACTCTCAGCCTGCCCAGTTCCCGTCGCTTTTTGGGCTAAGTTATGATAGGCATTAGCTCTGTCCTGAATCAGTCCTGAAATAGAAACAGAAATAGAAATATCTGGCATATTAATCTCCAGTCATGCAAGTTACACGCCACTCGGCCAATGTGCTTATAAAATAAGCGCCCCTCACTCAGCCTGTCTTGTGAAAAATGCCCATTCGGTCATCTGGTGGCCAGATATCAGCCCGTTGTAGTGGCACAGTAAATTTGGTCACCTGAATAAAGGTGACATTCACACCACGACATAAGACAGGTGGCTTAAAGAACAAGAAAACTAAGCGTACTTTCCCCCAGAGTTCAGGTTGGAATGTGCACAGCTGATTGTTGATAAGGGCTACTCATATCAGCAAGCCAGTGAGGCGATGAATGTCGGTTCTACCGCGCTTGAGAGCCGGGATCGCCAGCTCAGGCAACAGAGCAACAACGTATTCGCGGGCTGGAAAAGCAAGTTTTCCAGCC
>NZ_SZWS01000008.1:0-3157 GCF_005281245.1 Citrobacter sp. wls826 | reverse complement strand
GGCGGTTCTCTTTCACCAGCGGCATCGCTTTTTTCATCAGACGAGCCACTTCTGCTGCATCGTCTATGATAATGCGATAGTGGCGACGCGCATCTTCCCCCAGCGTGTGCACGATAAATTCGTCCAGCACGCGGAAGTAATCGGCGCTCTCTTTTGGTCCAGTCAGGATCAGCGGTAAAACCTGATCTTTGTTGGCCGGGTTCATCAGGATCCCCAGCAGATACAGCAGCTCTTCTGCTGTCCCTACGCCGCCTGGGAAGATGATTATACCGTGGGCGATACGTACGAACGCTTCCAGACGTTTTTCAATGTCCGGCATGATGATCAGTTCGTTAACCAGCGGGTTAGGCGGCTCAGCGGCAATGATTGACGGTTCGGTCATACCGATAAAGCGGCTGTCTTTGTATCGTTGCTGGGCGTGACCGACCGCAGCGCCTTTCATTGGCGCTTCCATCGCCCCCGGACCACAGCCGGTACAGATGTTCAGTTCGCGCAGGCCCAACTGGGTACCAACGCGACGGGCGTACAGGTACTCGTTTTCGTTGATTGAGTGACCCCCCCAGCAGACGACCATGTTCGGCGCTTCACCCACGTGTAGCGCCCGGGCATTGCGCAGGATCGAGAATACCAGGTTGGTAATATGCACCGAGCTTTCAAGATCCAGATGCTGAAAGCGACCGGCGTTATGGATCTGGCCATTGACGAACAGAATGTCGCGCAGCACGGCAAACAGGTTGGCCTGCAGTGCGCGAATAATGCGTCCATCAACAAACGCATCTTCAGGTGGGTTGATCAGTTCCAGCTTCACGCCCCGTTCGCGGCGCAGCACGTTAATGTCGAAACTTTCAAAGCGTGACAGCAGCTCTTTGCTGTTGTCGGTCAAACTGCCGGAGTTCAGAACGGCAAGCGAACAGTTACGAAACAGTTGATACAGGTCGCTGCTGGCCGTGCGTTTAAGCATATCGACTTCCAGTTGCGACAACATGTCCATTGAGCCAAGCGGGCTAATATGTGTAATCAAGTAAACTCCTTATGGGACGCAACACGTCATTCCCTGTTGATTACAATAGCCCTGGCTTATGACCTTTCACAACCTTGCGCGCGGAATCCGGCACGCAAAATTGAGAAAAAAGATTACTGACGTACCAGGCGCCCCGTTGCTGGGGTGAAATCGGTGTTGGTGCGCCATGGGTTAATGTCCAGGCCGCCACGTCGCGTGTAGCGCGCGTAAACGCTCAGTTTCTCCGGTTGGCAGAAGCGCAGAATGTCATTGAAAATGCGTTCCACGCACTGCTCGTGAAACTCATTATGGTGACGGAAGGAGACCAGATAACGCAGCAGCTTCTCGCGATCGATTTTCCGTCCGCGATACTGAATCTGTATGGAGCCCCAGTCCGGCTGGTGGGTGATCAAGCAGTTAGACTTCAGCAGATGGCTGACCAGCGTCTCTTCCACCGCTTTTTCACCGCCAACGGCATTTTCCAGATACTCTGTGCTGAACTGGTAGTTATCGATGACGATATCCTGATTGTCGATACAGGTGCCGTTAAAGTGGGCTATCGGTTGTCCTTCCAGTTCGTCAAGACGGTACAGCGCTACGCTGACATCACCCTGAGCACAAGCGCGCAGATCGTTTTCCAGCGTCTGGCGTACCGCATCCCAGGAATCAAAACGCGTCTGGTTAAAACTGTTCAGGTAAAGCTTAAAGCTTTTCGATTCGATCAGATTTACGCTGGTGTAATCCAGTTCTACATGACCGACCGCTACCTGCGGTAAACCGTTGGCATTCAGCCAAGACAGTTCATATAGCGTCCAGATATCGGCACCGTGAAAAGGCAGATTATCGGCCTGTAAATCCAGCGGGTCGCGGTTCAGGCTGCGTGGAACGCCCTGCAGCAGGCTGGCATCGTAATTGTCACGGTAATCTGTTGATTTACCAAGAGTCAGGCCGTCAAGCGCCTGATGATTTTCATAAGAGGACATGTTTCACCGTCATAAACCAGATACACTATGCGACAAGTGTATCCTGGCTTTTGTGAAGAGAGAAATCAGTGGACGAATTGACAGCGCAGGCGTTGACAGCCTTTACGACACGTTATTGCGACGCATGGTACGAAAAAAACAACAGCTGGCCCCTCAGCGAAGAGCTGTATGGCGTACCTTCTCCGTGCATCATTTCTTCCACAGACGATGCGGTATTCTGGCAACCTCAGCCTTTTGTCGGCGAAAAAAACCTCAATGCGGTTGAACGCGCCTTTGATATCGTGATACAACCAGCCGTTCACGCTTTTTACACCACCCAGTTTGCCGGGGACATGCACGCGCAGTTTGCGGATGAAAAGCTAACGCTGCTGCAAACCTGGAGCGAAGACGACTTCAGGCGCGTTCAGGAAAACCTGATTGGTCACCTGGTTACGCAAAAGCGCCTCAAGCTGTCGCCTACGCTTTTTATTGCCACCCAGGACAATGAGCTTGACGTCATTTCGGTGTGCAATCTCTCCGGTGAAGTGTGCAAAGAAACGCTGGGAACCCGTAAACGAACGGTGCTGGCGGACTCACTTGCGGAATTTCTCACTCAGCTTAAGCCAGTTCTGTAATCCAGATTGCCCTGAACCTTGTGAGAGATCTCTTACAAACCCTGTAGGACATTGCCAGGTGATAAGTAAAGACTTAATGAACGGATAAAATAATTATTCCTTATTATTCATAAAGTTAATTTTTTATTGTCAACTTTCATACGAAAATAATCTTAAGGGAGTGTCTGTAAGCATCTTGTAAGACAAGGCGAAACAGGCGATTCTATATCTGTCGACAAGGAGTCGCACAACGAAGAGAACATCAGGATGATGGCTCTTCGGCAGGACACACCAGGACGGTGTTACAAGGACAGGCTTCAGGATGAAGCGAAGCGGAAAGCGCTGGATGCGTTAAGGGACACCTCCAGGATGGAGAATGAGAGCCGGTCAGGATGTTCGGCGGGTCAGGATGGCCAGGACACTTCAGGATGAAGTTTTCACATCGGGGTGATGTGAGCAGGATGCACAAGTTCAGGATGAACAAGGTCGCAAGACCATAGGAAAAGTTGTCACGGATGAGCAGGGAGCACTAAAAGTAGCTGGAACGCTGCGAAACGAACCGGGAGCACTGTTTTTACAGT
>NZ_SZWS01000007.1:0-3959 GCF_005281245.1 Citrobacter sp. wls826 | reverse complement strand
GGATGCGGCGTGCCGCCTTATCCGGCCAGCGTCTGTTATTACCGGATACAGCGCCTGTAAACCTTATTCTTACTGTGATTGCAGCCTCATCGGTTGCAAAGCAACATCCTAAGCTTCCATAACACAAGCCATCCCGCTGCATATACGGTAAACTAAGTGCGATTTTGCATCAGGAAAGCGTCTATGAATCACTCCCTTAAAGCCTGGAACACCTTCGGTATCGATCAACAAGCTAATGTGCTTGTCTGTGCCGAAAATGAGCAACAACTACTAAATGCCTGGCAATCAGCCAATGCATCACATCATCCAGTGCTAATCCTGGGCGAAGGGAGTAACGTCCTGTTTCTTGATGCCTTCCATGGAACGGTGATCGTCAACCGTATCAAGGGAATAGCGATTACAGAACAACCTGATGCGTGGCATTTGCACGTAGGCGCTGGTGAAAACTGGCATCATCTGGTAGAGCATACGCTGCAGCAAAGCATGCCCGGACTGGAAAATCTGGCGCTGATCCCCGGCTGCGTGGGTTCATCGCCGATCCAGAATATTGGTGCCTATGGCGTAGAACTGCGGCGCGTCTGTGAATACGTGGACTGCGTAGAGCTTTCGACCGGCAAACATCTGCGCGTTAGCGCCGCAGAATGCCGATTTGGTTACCGTGACAGTATCTTCAAACATGAGTATCAGGATCGTTTTGCGATTGTAGCTGTTGGTCTGCGCTTACCTAAACAGTGGCAACCCGTTCTCACATACGGTGACCTGACGCGTCTTGATCCTGCCACGGTAACGCCTCGGCAGGTTTTTGATTCTGTTTGCCATATGCGCACCACAAAACTGCCCGATCCAAAAGTAAACGGGAATGCGGGGAGTTTCTTTAAAAACCCGGTTGTCACCGCGGATATTGCGCAGGAGCTCCTGGCGAAATTCCCGACTGCACCTCATTACCCGCAGGCTGATGGCTCTGTGAAACTGGCTGCTGGCTGGCTTATCGATCAATGTCAGCTAAAAGGCATGCGCATTGGCGGCGCAGCGGTACATCAGCAGCAGGCACTGGTGCTGATCAATGCAGGCCATGCTACGAGTCAGGATGTGGTGCAACTGGCGCATCACGTACGCCAAAAAGTCGGTGAGAAATTCAATGTCTGGCTTGAACCGGAAGTCCGGTTTATTGGCCCACTGGGTGAAGTGAATGCCGTGGAGATCGTTGCATGAAGGATAATACCGTCCCCCTGACGCTTATTTCATTATTAGCCGATGGCGAATTTCACTCTGGTGAGCAACTCGGTGAAAAGCTGGGAATGAGCCGTGCGGCAATCAATAAACATGTCCAGACGCTACGTGACTGGGGTGTTGATGTATTTACTGTCCCTGGTAAAGGATACAGCTTACCTGAACCTATCCAGCTATTAGATTCATCACTTATTTATTCTCAGCTGGATGGCGGGAATATAACGGTCCTGCCGGTTATCGACTCAACCAATCAGTACCTTATGGATCGAATTGGTCAACTGGAGTCAGGGGATGCCTGCGTAGCTGAGTATCAGCAGGCCGGTCGTGGTCGTCGTGGACGTAAATGGTTCTCTCCCTTTGGCGCCAATCTGTACCTTTCAATGTTCTGGCGACTGGAACAAGGACCGGCAGCCGCGATTGGCCTGAGCTTGGTGATTGGTATTGTCATGGCTGAGGTTTTACGCGATCTGGGCGCGGATAAAGTGCGTGTTAAATGGCCCAACGACCTCTATTTGCTCGACCGTAAACTGGCAGGGATCCTGGTTGAACTCACCGGAAAAACGGGCGATGCCGCACAGATTGTTATTGGGGCGGGTATAAACATGTCCATGCGTCGGGTTGAGGAGAATGTGGTTAATCAAGGCTGGATTAATCTGCAGGAAGCGGGTATTACCATTGACCGCAATACTCTGGCTGCCCGACTTATCCGCGAGCTGCGCGCTGCCCTGGTACTGTTTGAGCATGAGGGCCTGGCGCCGTATTTGTCCCGCTGGAGGGCGCTGGATAACTTTATCGACCGCCCTGTTAAACTCATTATTGGTGATAAAGAAATATTTGGCGTATCTCGTGGAATAGATGCGCAAGGTGCATTGCTACTCGAACAAAATGGCGTGATAAAACCCTGGATGGGTGGGGAAATATCGCTTAGAAGCGCTGAATAATAAGAAGGGGAGCTATGGCTCCCCTTTATTTTTTTATTTTCGTAATCTGACTTGCTCAACGGCATGATTAGCGCTTTTCGTCATGATTAAGCTGGCTCGCTCACGCGTTGGTAAAATATTCTGTTTTAAATTCAACCAGTTGATTTCTTTCCACAGCGATGTGGCCGTGTTGATTGCCTCGTCTTCCGACAATTTCGCATAGTTATGGAAATAAGAGTCTGGGTTGGTAAATGCCCCTTCGCGGAATTTCAGGAAGCGGTTGATATACCACGTCTGGAGTAATTCTTCTGGCGCATCCACATAAATAGAAAAGTCGACAAAGTCAGAAACAAATACATGATGTGGATCGTGAGGATAGTCCATCCCGCTTTGTAATACATTGAGCCCTTCGAGGATTAATATGTCGGGCTGGGCAACGGTTTTGTCGCCATCAGGGATCACATCATAAATCAGATGAGAATAGACCGGTGCCGTAACGTTGGGGACGCCAGACTTTAGATCGGAAACGAATTTAACCAGACGGTGCATATCATAGGACTGAGGAAAGCCTTTCTTCTTCATGAGCCCACGATCTTTCAACACCTGGTTAGGATGAAGAAAACCGTCAGTAGTGATCAGCTCAACCTTACGATGCTCGGGCCAGCGACTCAGTAACGCTTGCAACACACGTGCAGTCGTACTTTTGCCGACGGCGACGCTGCCAGCAATGCTAATAATATAAGGAATACGCTCGCCGTTGGTGCCTAAAAATTGCTCCAGCACAGCCTGACGCCGCAGGTTCGAACTGATGTAAAAATTTAGCAAACGCGATAATGGTAAATAAATCTCAGCAACTTCTTCCAGCGATAAGTCTTCGTTAATGCCTTTCAGACGAGCAATCTCTTCCTCGGTCAGAGTCATCGGCACGGAATCACGAAGCGCAGCCCACTGGTTGCGATCAAACTGTAGGTAAGGCGACGTTAACGCTTGCTCTTTTATACTCATACGCATGGTCTGGCTGTCATTGCTATATCAGGTCTGCGGTAAAAAACGAAATCATCCCCGGTACGCAATGGCACGCACATTTCAGTTAATTTGGACAATGGGCAGGAGGGTAACACCAGATGGGAGGGAATAATAAGAAAAAATCGTCCCCTGAAACGCAATGTGACGGCTATTCCAGATGTATAAAGATGCACTTTCTCTCTATTGATAACGGCATGCTGGAGCAAAATGCCTTCTGGGAGCGCGGCTGACGTTGGAAATTTGTTCAATTCGAAGAAGAAATAGATTATTTATCGGTCGTATAGCGCAAAATGTGAGCGATAGAACATTTTATGCAATTTTTTAGTTGCATGAGTGCGCATGTCTCCATAAAATGCGCGCTACTTGATGCCGACTTAGCTCAGTAGGTAGAGCAACTGACTTGTAATCAGTAGGTCACCAGTTCGATTCCGGTAGTCGGCACCATCAAGTCCGGTGGGGTTCCCGAGCGGCCAAAGGGAGCAGACTGTAAATCTGCCGTCACAGACTTCGAAGGTTCGAATCCTTCCCCCACCACCACTTTCTGGCAGCGTTATCGCCGCCTGAGTTGGTTAAAAAATTAATCAGCTCGAATAAAAAAGAGAGAAATCTCTTTTTTATTACAGAAAGAACTGGGTAGCCGAGTTTCAGGATGCGGGCATCGTATAATGGCTATTACCTCAGCCTTCCAAGCTGATGATGCGGGTTCGATTCCCGCTGCCCGCTCCAGACGTGCTGATATGGCTCAGTTGGTAGAGCGCACCCTTGGTAAGGGTGAGGTCCCCA
>NZ_SZWS01000006.1:0-10480 GCF_005281245.1 Citrobacter sp. wls826 | reverse complement strand
GCAGAACTGTGTGGGACCACGACCCCAGATAACCATCTGACCACGGCAGAACTGAGTGGGACCACGGTCCCAGATAGCATCAGATAGTGGCAGGTCCGGGTGGGACCATGGTCCCAGATAACCATCTGACTACGACAGAAGTGCTTAGAACATCAGCAAGATTATGCATAATGTTAATAAATAATTATAAAAACAAATCTTTCAGAATTAACTTTTCAGTAGAAAAATAGTCTGGATGAAATAAGTCATCCAGACTAAAAATGATCAACATAAGGAAAGAAAAAGTTGTTATTGCAGGGTGCATTTAATAAAGAAGAAGACTTTTGCCTGAGTCTATTGTTTTTCTAATTCTCTAAGAATACTTTCAATTTTCTCAATATAATCTGCAGATATGCGAGACCTATCTAAGTTAACAACAATTTTATCCCCCTTATACAAAGCCGACGCTCCTGGAGCAAACTGATGCCGAGAGCTTTGTACTCTTTTGTCTGAAGAAGTCTCCTTTAGGACCTCAGTTAGCAAGGATATAACTTCATCAGATTCGAACATAACTCCAGATTTTTTCTGGTCATGTAATAATTCAGCCTGTTGTAATAATTGTTTTTCTTTACCAGTAAATGATTTAAATAACAAATCGCCAGCTCGTGCAGATAACTCCCCAGGATGACTGAAAAGGGCAACAACAGTTTTAGGCAATCGAGCTGTATTTATGCAACGAGTAATAATTTTACGAGATATATTCTCAGCATCAGATAACGATGAGATGTTGCCGCCAAACTCATGTTCTAGCCGATACGCATAACGCTTACCACGCTCATACGCACTTGTTGGACGATAATCATTGCCAAGACGGGACAAAGCCTCCATCTGATCGTCATCAAGATCCCCCACCAAAACCCTGTAATCACAGGAAGTCAATATCGCTGCTTTACGCCGGCGACTTCCATCAGCGACTTCTATAAGTCCATCAACCCGACGTCCAAAAGCTGGATTTTGTTGACCTGTTAAAAGGAAAGAGGGTATCAAATCATCTAGGGAGTCCTCGGTCAGTAGCTCCTGATCTCGTTCATTACCCGACCAAATATAGGAAGCACTTTCAACAGTATCCCCTGGTATAGACTCAAGTATGAATTTGACATCTCGTCCACAAACGGGAAGTGTAATTGAATTTCCTCTGGCCATGGCGCCGACTCGAGCAATTAAAGAATCCACCATAGGAGCGGCCGAAGTAGTTGAAACATCAGTTTCAACCGGAGTAGTTGGACTTACTACATTTTTTGGAATGATAGGCGCACGTTTCATTATTTAATCTCCCAACGAGGCTTAATTAGGCGATCAAAAATTTCATTACAAACAGGTTCCCAAATTGAAAGCGCATTTCTCCATGCCCCAGTAGAAGAACGCTGATCAATAGCTTGTTCAAAAACCGTCCTCATCCGGATTTGTCCTTTACCGACTTCATCGGTTTCTCTGACAACATTTTTTAGTACCATACTGCCCCAAGCATCTCTTATCTGTTCTTCCATCCAAGGAGATTGTGAGCCATTATTATTACTGTACTTAGTCAAAAGAATTCTGAAATCTGGCTCAAAACCTTTTAGATCTACATTTTTAAGCAAATCACGAAGCATATCGAAGAACTGAAGGGCTGAAGTATAATCAAATAACTCAGCCGGTGTGGGAACGATTAAAACATCTGCAGCGCAGACAACATTAATAGTACCAATACCCAAGTTAGGAGCACTATCTATAACAATAACATCATAATCATGAGCAACTGTTTCTATAGCTAGACGAAGCATCAGATGTGGATCTGTTGGAAGCTTACCATCATCAAATTTCCCCATTAACTCCGTTTCTATTCGATGTAAAGCCAGACAGGAAGGAATGATATCAAGGCCAGGCCAGCATGTTGGTTTTATGGCATAGCTGGCATCATCTTTTTCGCCAAGATAGAAGGGGAGTAACGTGTCTTCAGCATGGATATGAAGATCTGGTACCCATCCATGATACATAGAGGCTGTACCCTGAGGATCATTGCCTTCTACCAACAATACACGTAAACCTTTCAGTGCAAGATCTTGTGCAAGATGTACGGAAACTGATGTTTTATATACTCCACCTTTATGAGCTGCGACACCAACCACAGGGGGAAAAGAATCATCAGGGCGACGTAAACGAGTACCAAAAACATCTCGCATGTGGTTAATTTGCTCAATGGTATAACCAACTCGCTGCTCAACTCGGCCTCGAGTCTCCATATCAGGATGGGGGAGGCGGCTTGCTTTTTCGGCATCCCTGATAGCCTGAGATGATACACCAACTAAATCAGCAGCCTCGCCAATTCTCCAGCGACGTGTAATTTTTCTGGCTTCAGGGCTGTCATCGTTGAATTGTGCGATAGCTATTGCCTTTGTCATCTCATGACCAGCTGCTATGCACTGATTAAGCGTATCCATAAGTCCCATTTCAAATATCCTTCGTGATCAACTTTGCATTAATTGATTAAATCTTGAAATTTTGTGCAAAGCAACCAAAAAAAATGCAAAGCAAAGACAAAACTGCAAAGTTGTTCACAAACCAATCACTTTACTACAGCACGGCAAGGAAAACTCACAATAGAGTTTTCCCATTAGCTAAACGTCAGACCTGCAATTACAGAAAGCCACTTTTCAGCATATCGGTGAGGTTCTGAGGGATTCCGGTGCCGCCAATATGATTGCAGGTTATATCGTTAAAATTGGCGTTCCCGGTGTACTGTTGCCTTTACTCCTGTCCACGCTTATCCGCCTTATCCAGGGGTCCTGGTACCGCGGCCAGCATCACCGCTCCGATGATCGGTATACTGGGCGTTGACCCAATCATTGCCGGTCTGGGCTGTACGATTGGCTCTTTCATGTTCTCCTACTTTAACGATGCCTACTTCAGGGTTGTAAACCGTTCTCTGAGGGTTACCGAAGTACAGGAACAGACCCGGGTCTGGAGCATAACCTCAACCATATTATGGGCATTAGGCTCAGTCACGTTGCTGATTATAAACGTGGTATTTTTCTTAACAAGAATAGACAGTTACGGTTCATGATTACATATCTGATGCGGAAACTACTCCTGTCGTGATACTGAAATAAAGCAAGAAGCACAGAACACAACAGACACCTTCCGGGGTGTCTGCTGTTCTTTACCAGGTGCGCCGCAAAACCTCGTCCTTCAAGGCCGTGGAGGATGTCAAAGCCCCGGACAGATCTTTTCATCAAGTCATGAATGACAGATTTCATACATTGGCTTTCAACATGGCCACCGCATCAGTCTCTGGCATCTGGAACTGTACCCTGTGCCATGCAGCCACATCGAGTGCAAATACCTTCGTGTAGACTTCTGTCGAGCTTATCAATTTATATCCCATGAGCCCCCGAAATGGTCCGTCGCATCGAGGACGCCGCAGCAGCACTCATCGCGGCCGGCTCCCCGAAGCCGACTAACGTCTAGGTACGCGACCACCTCGGCGGCGGCTCCCTGGCCACTATTTCTCCGGCGATGCGCGCGTTCCGCGCCCGGCAGCGCGAACAGGCCCGGGAAGAAACCTTCCAGTTCCCACCAGAGCTGCAACAGGCCGACCTGGAGCGCAACGCGGAGCTGGCGAAAGTGGCCGAACTGGAAAGCTAGCTGGCGGTGCTGCGTGAAGTGCAGGCAGAATCTGACCGCCTGCAGCAGGGCATCCGGCAGTTGCGGGATGAGGCGCTGCCGCTGCGCGATCAGGTAGCCCGCCTGACGGCAACCGGCGAGCACCTAGCAGCACAGCTGAAGGAAACGAAGGCAGAACTGAAGGGCGTTAGGGAAGAAAACCGCGCCCTGCAGGCTTAGCTGCTGGAGCTGGCCAGCCAGACGCTGGCAAAATATCTGATGGACGGCAGCAATCGTGACTGATGATAAAAAAGTGATAATTTAACTGCGGTTATATATCACAACACGACCTGACTTGCCGAACAGGAAGACAAAATATGGATTGTTTGTGCAGTACAAGAAATACCAGGTCTATGGCTTTTATCACACTGATACTCGTCACTTTTTGTGCCCAGGCAGATATTGCCGGGAGGGTCGTTCGTGTGCTGGATGGAGATACCATTGAAGTCTTGCAGAACAGCGGAGCACTCAGTCGGGTCAGACTGGCTGGTATTGATGCTCCCGAAAAAAAACAACCATTTGGCCAGCGTTCACGCCAGTCCCTGAGTTAGCTGGTGTCACAAAAATATGTCAGTATCACTGGCGAGGAATATGATCGATATGGCAGACTTCTGGGAACTGTCTGGTCAGGGCAAACTGATATCAATGCTGTCCAGTTGCAGAAGGGTATGGCATGGGCCTACATATTCAAAGGACAGATAAGTATTTCAGAATATGAAAAAATAGAAAATGAGGCTAAAAAAAGTCGTGCCGGACTGTGGTCTTCCCCGTCACAAACTGAACCCTGGTTATGGCGTAGGGGTCAACATAAAGTTGATAAATAATTAATAAATCCGACAGCGAATAAGTGAGTTAAAAATGACAGTGAAGCTGACACAAACCCGACTGGATAATTTAATTGATACACTCAATGCCCTTATTTGTGATGATAACTTGTTAAACAGTGAACAAAAAGAAAACATGGTAAGAACGGTTGCCACTCTGGGAGGTCTTGAAGAACGAATTCGGCAGATGACGGAGGCCAGAGAAGCGAAAATAATAGCTAAGGTCGAAAAAGCAGAAAAGAAACCCCGCGAACCCGATCTGGTTTTCCCTCGTACAGGAAGATCTGGACGGCTGACGATTTAGCACTGATCCATTCGATTATTGATGAACTACCGGATTCTGAAATCGATAATCACATACTCTGGCTGTCTGACAGGCAGGGGCGTACCCCTTATGCCGTTGCTCTCAAGATTGCCTCGGAGGGCCGTCTTGATGAAGAGTGGGCTAAAAAATGGAAACCCGTTGCTACGGAATTGCGTGAAAAATACAGTATTCAGCATGCAGATACTCAAAGTAAAAACAGTTAGCTGTGCAACATATATAAATTGACATTAAATTATTAAACTCAGAATCATATATCTATGAGTTATTATTAGTGATTAACAATGCTTAATATATAAATAATTCTAAATATAATTTTAGAAAACACATTTTTAATAATGTGAGCTTATTAAAATACACATGACATTCATGAAAATTATAATTCCCTTACTGCTAATTGTAGTGAGTTCAGGGAATGAAGAGGATGAATGAATTTCATACATTAAATATCTGCCTACAGAATAAGGACAGAAACGGTGCCATGAGAATATTACAGGACAAATCAGAGTTTGCCGTTCGTAAAATTCTGGAAAAAATCAAAGTCAAAGCAACATTACAGACTGGACGGCCTTTCTGGCTCTGGGTACAAAACTGGATTAACAGTACCTGTAAACATGAAAAATTACAAAGTGAACCTGCCTATGTTGAATCACAGGATAAATCCAGCGCCCCTGTTTCCGGTTGCAATGAATCCCGCAGCTCTGGATGTAGTGAAGCTGGTCGCTCTGCTGGCCATGTTTGTGGATCACGTCAACACTCTGTTTCTGACAAATCCCGACCTTCTCCTTTATGCGGTCGGACGGATGGCCTTCCCACTGTTCACACTCATCTGGGCGATGAATGTACAACGCACACCTGAACGTCTTCAGAAAAGAGCAAACAGGTTATGGATGTGGGCGTTTATCACTCAGCCAGTCTTCAGCCTGACTTTCCGCCATCACGAGCCGTGGTATGCGCTGAACATTCTGTTCGTTTTCGCAGGCGTTACACAGATGCTTGCCCTGAAGTACAGGCATGGAGAAAAAGGTGTAATCAGTGGTGTACTGCTTCTTGCTTTAATGGTGTGGCCATTACAACCGGCAAGTTACGGCCTTGCCGGAATTATGCTGGCGACAGGTCTGGTATTAGTTTACTCCGGGCAGGGTTACTGGATGTACCGGATCGGTATTATCGTATCCCTGCTGTCACTTTGCAGTCTGAATGGTATTTCACATATACTTGGTCAGCCAGCTGACATCCTGTTGTTTGCCACACTCCCGACTGTATTCTTACCCCTGATGGTGATATCACTGGCTGCCAGTGTAAGCTCCGCTAACTGCTCGCGATTTATGCCAGCTCGTTTTTTTTACTTTGCCTATATAGGGCATCTTTTTATAGCGTTTCTTGCAGGTGCTTGACGGAAAGAAGATCCACAACAGTACACAGACCATCCTTATCCTTAAAGAGCCAGTAGGAATTTGATCGCTATAGTTGGTTAGTGTCGTTGTAACAAATTAGCGGTTTGAAGACTTCTGTATATAAATATTGCTATAAATACATCAGTGCTCGCCGCAGTCCGGTGACCGGGTGTAAGCCCGCGAACCGGCGAGGAAGCGCAATAACACAGAAGCTGAAGGAAGCAGGTACGCACTGGAGTTACGGCAGGTGAACATTGTAGAACCATCTGAATTGCCTTGCTGCTCAGCAGGTTATCCACATATACAGTCATTCGATCCAGAAATAAGATCCTTAAAGCGATCCCTGTAAGATCCAAAGAAGATCCCGACACCTCTGAAGGCCGCGTCAGCATTGAGCCTGGAGCATGATCACATAAGCTGTAGCAGGTTAATCATAAGCTGTAACTGGTATGGAATAAGCTGTATCATGTACCGGATATGCTGTAATGAGCCAGTAATATAAACTACAGTGAGTATATCTCCTGACAATTCATCAGGGCTGTGCATAAACTGAAGCCAGTTGTCTGGCGCTTTACAGGCCATAACATGAGAACAGTGGCTGATTTTATTCTGAAACTATCCACCGATCGGAGGCACTCTGGACAAGGACAATCTGGACATAAAAAAGCTGTTTGAAGAGGTGGATAAATCCTCCGGTGAAGTCGTAAATCTCACTCCTAATGCAGCTAATACAGTGCAGCCTGTGGCACTGATGCGGCTTGGGGTGTTTGTTCCCACCCTCAAATCACTGAAAAACAGTAAAAAGAACACGCTTTCGCGTACTGATGCGACGGAAGAACTGACGCGTCTGTCTCTCGCCAGGGCCGAAGGGTTTGATAAGGTCGAGATCACTGGCCCCCGCCTGGATATGGATAATGACTTCAAGACCTGGGTAGGGGTGATCCATTCCTTTGCCCGGCATAAAGTTATCGGCGATAAAGTTGAGCTGCCGTTTGTCGAATTTGCCAAACTTTGCGGCATCCCCTCCAGTCAGTCATCACGTAAGCTTCGGGAGCGTATCAGCCCTTCACTTAAGCGTATTGCGGGTACAGTGATTTCGTTTTCCCGCACAACTGAGAAGCACACTAAAGAGTACATCACGCATCTGGTGCAGTCTGCTTACTATGATACGGAAAAAGATATCGTTCAGCTGCAGGCCGATCCACGCCTGTTTGAACTTTACCAGTTTGACCGGAAAGTCCTGCTGCAGCTCAAGGCCATCAACGCCCTGAAGCGCCGGGAGTCCGCTCAGGCCCTTTATACTTTTATAGAGAGTCTGCCGCGGGATCCGGCGCCGATATCACTGGCGCGTCTGCGGGCCCGTCTGAACCTGAAATCCCCTGTATTCTCACAGAACCAGACGGTGAGGCGTGCCATGGAGCAGCTCCGGGAGATTGGCTATCTGGATTACACTGAAATCCAGCGGGGACGCACAAAACTCTTCTGCATTCACTACCGCCGGCCCAAGTTAAAGCCTCCTCATGATGAGAGTGCGGAGAACCCACAGCTGCCTGCCACATCGGGTGATGTCAGACCGGAGATGGCTGAAAAACTGAAACTCCTCGAGAAGCTGGGCATCACGCTTGATGATCTGGAAAAACTCTTCAAATCCCGCTGAACATAAGCTGTAGTGAGTAATCCATCTATGTTTACTTACTACAGCTTATATTACTGCCTCTGGTGAGTGTTCTGCTCACTACAGCTTATATAAGCAGTGATGAGAGCAGCCCATACCGGAAGCATATCCTTTCTGATCCACAACCTCTTCAGAAAAGCATTCCTGTTACTGCCGGAGCACTGCGAACCCGTCATGCCCACCATAAACCGGCATCTGCTCGCTATAGCTTATATTGCCTGCTACAGTTTATTTCACTCACTACAGCTTATCTCCGGGAAGATTTACTTACCACTGTTTATATAAGCTGTGGTGAGTGACGTTGTAACATAAGAAGGGGGGGGACCATCCAGCTCTCCATCTGCCTGACATAGCTTATATCGGTCAGCGGGACTAGACGGACCTCATCTTTCGGTGCGGCGGCCACGTCGCGCCCGTACTTTTTCAGACAGTACCCGCACAAAGGGCCGCAGCCCGTCGAGATTAAATGATCTCCGGGGTCAGCGTCCGGGCTTCTCCTATACGGATGCCGGTGTCCCACATGGTGGCGAACACCATGTGATGCCGCTGCTCAGGCCTTCTGCCAGTAAATCTCGCAGGGCCTGGAGACGTGACTCTGCCTGTTTTTCGCGCAGGAGACGAGTGACTAGCGGATTACTTCACTCTGAGTACGATAATCACCTGATTCGATGAGAGATTCTATGAATCTCTCGGACTTCATTTCAAAGAACCACAGTCATTGTTCTGGCCATATTCATGCCCCATAATTGTAAGTTTAAATCTTACACTCAGTTTATTAGATACTTAACAGCGCGCCCAGTACTGCGCATTTGGGAGAAATGGGTAATGCTAGGACAGACTGGAGCGGACCAAAAGGAAACAGGGAAGAAGGGGGGGGCTACGTGAATTCTCACCTGGACACCTCTGTAACCCTGACAGTTTTCACGCAGCATAATGTGGTTGCTGACTACTGCCAGTTGAGATGACGGCCGGCATCCTGAAGCTGACTTAATATACGGATAATAATAATTTCAGTATCAGTCTGGAGAAATTAAGTCATATGCAGTTAGAAGAGTAGGCCATTGATATATTCACCCAGTTCGTGCAGTGATTGACTCCCTTCCCTGAAGCAGCCAGTGCCATACTTTTACTGTCTGCGTTTGTTACGGGAGTAAATCACATGAGCAGAGTTGTTGGTATTGATATCGCCAAATCCGTTTTTCAGGTCTGCGTCTGGATGGTCGATGGCTCCGTCGCATGGAACAAAAAAATCTCTCATTCTAAATTGCTGGATACTATCCGGTAGTTTGAATCTGGAGCTCTTGTTGCTATGGAAGAACTGCACCACTTCACATTTTTGTGGGAGAACCTTCGCATCTGTGGGCTATTGTGTCAGACTCATTCCCGCACAACACGTAAAAGCTTTTATCCGTAGCCAGAAAAATGATGCCAATCATGCGTTGGCAATTTGCGAGACAGCATTTCGTCCGGATATTCACTTTGTTTCTGTAAAAAATACAGAACAGCAGGATATCAAAGCGCTTCGGAACACATGTCCACAGATGGTTGAGCAGAGAACGGCGCTGACCAACCAGCTTCGTTCTCTGCTCACTGAATATGGTTTCACTATTCCTTTCGGCGTCTCCAGCAACAGCTACCGGAGCTGATTGAAGATGCATCAAATAGCCTGACATTCACTCTTCGTCGACTGTTGTCTTCGCTGCGGGAAGATGTGCCGGTATTAAATAAACGAATTACCAATCTGGACAACGAAATTGCAGCACTGTCATCACAACAAATGGCGTACCGCCATCTATTAACAATCCTAGGTGTAGGCCCGTTGATTACTGCCGTGTTTATCAGCGAAGTTGATGCCAAACAGTTCGCAAGTGGGCGAGAATCATCAGGCGTGTTTTGACCGATGCTATTGAATTTAATATGCAGAAGGCCGTTGCGATGAATTAAATAAAAACAGCTAGTTACAGAAAGAATTTTTAACAGAGTTTGCTGGCACTGATGAGATAGCGGCTACCCTCCCTGTAACAGCCTGAAGTTGACCTAGGTAATAAATAACGGTGTCGTGATTAGGAAACAGAGCTCGGATAACATCACGGCGCAGGTCATTGAGCCTACTAACAACGCCGGATATATGGTCGCAAACCGCATCAAACCAGTACTTGCATCACCCTGGGCATCCATACATGGTCAAGTAATATTGGTCAGGGTTTTACAGTAAGTAACGATATCTGTTTTCTGATTCTTCCAGTGTCAGCCTTAGACTACTAGCACGGTAACGTGCTCATCGGGACACCGTTCTGGAGCAGCGAGTGCTCGCACTCTGCAGAGCACTCGCTCTGGTTCCATACCCGGCGTATCTTGCTGCTCAACCTGATGTGTACCGGTTTAACCTGGTCGCGTCGTTTTCTCCAGTATTGGTAACTGCTACGATGTATTCCCAAAGCGGAGCAAAGGCTGACAGCCGAGTGTCTGTCAACTATTGAGTACCGTTCAGCGAGTCGGACATCAAGAACGCAGTAGCCTTTTTTATGTCGTATTCTGACCTTCCAGGCTGGAAAACTTGCTTTTCCAGCCCGCGAATACG
>NZ_SZWS01000005.1:0-5401 GCF_005281245.1 Citrobacter sp. wls826 | reverse complement strand
ATCGATCTGGTCGAATGCACGAGCAGCACCGCCGTAGGTTTTAGCCAGTACGGTGGTGATTGCAGCGGTCAGGGTAGTTTTACCGTGGTCAACGTGGCCGATGGTGCCGACGTTAACGTGCGGTTTTGTACGTTCAAATTTTTCTTTAGACACGGCTATATTCCTTACTATAGTGCTCTCCCCTGGGGAGAGAGCACGGGACTTAGGTTTTAATCCTGTGGCTTATTTACCACGGGCTTCAATAACGGCCTGAGCAACGTTGTTCGGCGCATCGTCGTACTTCAGGAACTCCATGGAGTAAGAAGCACGGCCTTTGGTCAGAGAACGCAGCTGGGTTGCATATCCGAACATTTCAGACAGCGGAACTTCAGCATGGATAACAACGCCAGTGACGTTGGATTCCTGACCACGAAGCATACCACGACGGCGGCTCAAGTCACCGATTACGTCACCGGTGTTCTCTTCCGGAGTCTCTACTTCAACCTTCATGATAGGCTCAAGCAGAACTGGTTTCGCTTTCTTAAAGCCATCTTTGAAGGCGATAGAAGCGGCCAGTTTAAACGCCAGCTCAGAGGAGTCAACGTCATGGTAAGAACCGAAGTGCAGACGCACGCCCAGATCAACAACCGGGTAACCAGCCAGCGGGCCAGATTTCAGCTGTTCCTGGATGCCTTTATCAACGGCCGGGATGTATTCGCCAGGAATTACACCACCTTTGATGTCGTTGATGAACTCGTAGCCTTTCGGGTTTGAACCCGGCTCCAGCGGGTACATGTCGATAACAACATGACCGTACTGACCGCGACCACCAGACTGCTTAGCGTGTTTACCTTCGATATCGGTAACTTTCGCGCGAATCGCTTCACGGTAAGCAACCTGAGGTTTACCGACGTTCGCTTCAACGTTGAATTCACGCTTCATACGGTCAACGATGATGTCGAGGTGCAGCTCACCCATACCGGCGATAATGGTCTGGTTAGATTCTTCGTCAGTCCAAACGCGGAATGACGGGTCTTCTTTAGCCAGACGGCCCAGAGCCAGACCCATTTTTTCCTGGTCAGCTTTGGTTTTCGGTTCTACCGCGATGGAGATTACCGGCTCAGGGAATTCCATACGCTCCAGAATGATCGGGTGATCCGGGTCACACAGAGTGTCACCAGTGGTCACGTCTTTCAGACCGATAGCAGCAGCGATATCGCCCGCGCGAACTTCTTTGATCTCTTCACGTTTGTTAGCGTGCATCTGTACGATACGGCCAAAACGCTCGCGTGCAGTTTTCACTGAGTTCAGGATGGTGTCACCGGAGTTAACCACACCAGAGTACACGCGGAAGAAGGTCAGGTTACCCACGAACGGGTCGGTAGCGATTTTGAATGCCAGAGCAGCAAACGGCTCTTCATCGCTAGCATGACGCTCAGCCGGAGTATCTTTACCGTCGTCCAGAATACCGTTGATCGCAGGTACGTCGACTGGGGATGGCAGGTAATCAATTACCGCATCCAGCATCGCCTGAACACCTTTGTTCTTGAACGCAGAACCACAGGTTACCAGGATGATTTCGTTGTTCAGAACGCGCTGACGCAGAGCTTTTTTGATCTCTTCTTCAGTCAGTTCTTCACCACCCAGGTATTTCTCCATCAGCTCTTCTGAAGCTTCCGCAGCGGACTCGATCAGGTTCTGGTGCCATTCTTCAGCCAGTTCCTGCATGTCAGCCGGGATATCTTCATAAGTGAAGGTTACGCCTGCATCTTCTTCGTTCCAGTTGATAGCTTTCATTTTCACCAGGTCAACAACACCGGTGAACGCTTCTTCAGCGCCAATCGCCAACTGCAGCGGAACAGGGTTCGCGCCCAGACGGGTTTTGATCTGACCAACAACTTTCAGGAAGTTCGCACCCATACGGTCCATTTTGTTAACGAACGCAATGCGTGGAACTTTATATTTGTTTGCCTGACGCCATACGGTTTCAGACTGAGGCTGAACACCACCAACTGCGCAGTAAACCATTACTGCACCATCAAGCACACGCATGGAACGTTCTACTTCGATAGTGAAGTCAACGTGCCCCGGGGTGTCGATGATGTTAACGCGATGCGGTTCATACTGCTTAGCCATACCGGACCAGAATGCAGTAGTCGCTGCGGAGGTGATAGTAATACCACGCTCCTGCTCCTGTTCCATCCAGTCCATGGTGGCTGCGCCGTCATGAACTTCACCGATTTTATGGTTTACACCGGTGTAGAACAGAATACGTTCGGTAGTAGTGGTTTTACCGGCGTCGATGTGCGCACTGATACCGATGTTACGGTAGCGCGCGATGGGTGTTGTACGAGCCATTTGATTCCTCGTTTATCTTTTAGGCGTTCAATTTAAGTAGCCCAAAGCGGGCTGCTTACTAGAAGCGCCCGCCTGGTGACTAAAACTCCGAAGGGATTACCAACGGTAGTGTGCGAACGCCTTGTTGGCTTCTGCCATACGGTGAACGTCTTCACGTTTCTTAACTGCAGTACCTTTGTTTTCTGCAGCATCAGAAAGTTCGTTCGCCAGGCGCAGAGCCATGGATTTATCACCGCGTTTACGAGCAGCTTCAACGATCCAACGCATTGCCAGGGCATTACGGCGAACCGGACGGACTTCAACTGGAACCTGATAAGTAGAACCACCAACGCGGCGAGACTTAACTTCGACAGTCGGACGCACGTTTTCAAGGGCTACTTCAAAAGCTTCCAGGCCATCTTTACCAGAACGCTGAGCCAGGGTCTCCAGCGCGCTGTATACGATGGTTTCTGCAGTAGATTTTTTACCATCTACCATCAGGATATTTACAAATTTAGCCAGCAGCTCTGATCCGAACTTAGGATCCGGCAGAATTTTACGCTGACCAATGACGCGACGACGTGGCATGGGAATACTCCGTTGTTAATTCAGGATTGTCCAAAACTCTACGAGTTTAGTTTGACATTAATATAAAACGTTTGGCCTTACTTAACGGAGAACCATTAAGCCTTAGGACGTTTCACGCCATACTTGGAGCGTGATTGCTTACGGTCTTTAACGCCGGAGCAGTCAAGCGCACCGCGAACGGTGTGGTAACGAACACCCGGGAGGTCTTTTACACGACCGCCACGGATCAGGATCACGGAGTGCTCCTGCAGGTTGTGACCTTCACCACCGATGTAGGAAGTCACTTCAAAACCGTTAGTCAAACGCACACGGCATACTTTACGCAGTGCGGAGTTTGGTTTTTTAGGAGTGGTAGTATATACACGAGTACATACGCCACGTTTCTGCGGGCATGCTTCCAGTGCAGGCACGTTGCTCTTTGCAACTTTGCGTGCGCGTGGTTTGCGTACCAGCTGGTTAACTGTTGCCATTAAATAGCTCCTGGTTGTAGCTTTCGCTTCGTAAACACGTAATAAAACGACCTCATACAATATGAGGACGCAGAATTTTAGGTCGGTGTCGAAAAGGTGTCAAGAAATATACAACGATCCCACAATTACCAGGACATCTGGCTGGGATGCTTCACCGTAAGTCTGACGAAGTCAGTATAGCTAACCCTGACGACACTGTCTGAAATTTGACCACCTAAGCCGCGAGCTTTAATGTCTTCTTCCAGTACATAGACCTTAATGGAGGCATTTTGCAGACTTTCAAGGAAACGGCTTCCTTCTATTGCCGCGGTCACGCCATCCTGAAGCAATAAAAGTTCATCGTCTTTATCAATCAGGCGAAGAAGAGAGGAGAAATCGGTAAGCCACGCGGAACGATGTAATGTGTGCAGCATGAGTATCTCAAAACCTTAAAATGACGTCATAGTTGCCTAGCTCACGGCGTAAATCTTCCGGTTCTAACGCTGTCGCATCGACCACAAAATTACCCCCCTGCTGGAGGCCCCGCTCGCGTAACGAGGCGGCACAAAGCCAACATTGATCGATATCGTACAACCCTAACAGCTTGAAGGTTGCGATATAGTCGCGAGCCAGCACGACATCCGGCTGTTGTCCCTGGAGGATTTGAAAAACGCCATCGCCGATAAAAAATACGCCGAGGTCTTCCGTTAATGCCGATGTCGCCAGTAAGGCATCTAACCCTTCGCGGCCAGACGAACTGCCATGCGGCACGGTAGAAAAGACAAAAGCAACACGTTTCATTAAAACTGCACCACGCGATCGCAGGTCAGGGATGCCTCAGCCAGCGAACCCAGCCCGCTGAGGTTAAAACCTGATTGTAAATTAGCCCCTGCCAGTCCCAGTCGCTTCGCTTCTGTTTCATCAACGACGCCGCGACGCAGCGCCGCAGCTACACAGATATTCAGCGTCACGCCATGCTGCTGGTTCAGCTGTTGCCAGGCCCGCACCAGATCATATTCATCACTGGCGGGCGAAGTCAGGAAGTTGGCGTTATACACACCTTCACGATAGAAAAAGACGCTGCATAGCTCATGCCCTTCTTTGAGTAACGCGTGAGCAAATTGCAACGCGCTGCTCGCCTGCTGCGTGCCATAAGCTGGCCCCGTCACCATAATGGCAAAACGCATTACTTGTCTTGCCCCTGGAAATCGCCGCTTTTGAACTGACGAATATAGAGGTAAACCGTGTGCTTGGAGATGTTCAGCCGATCGGCGACCTGGTTAATGGCATCTTTAATATCGAAAATACCTTTCTCATACAGATTCAGGACAATCTGGCGATTCTTGGCATTGTTGGAAACATTACGATCAGCATTCACTTCTTCAATCGTGAATTCCAACGTTTGGGTAACCAGGTCTTCCACCGAAGAAGCGAAGTTAACGGCAGAACCCACTTCCGGGGTTTCCGGTGGGATAAAGGTATTCATTATCTGCGAGAATGGAACATCAAGGTTCATGTTGATGCACAGCAGACCAATCACGCGATGCTCACGGTTGCGAATGGCAATCGTCACCGACTTCATCAAGACACCGCTTTTCGCACGTGTGAAGTAACACTTCGACACGCTGCTATCCGCACCCGTCATATCATGCAGCATACGCAACGCAAGGTCAGTAATCGGCGAGCCAATTTTGCGGCCCGTGTGTTCACCGTTAGCAATGCGGATGGCCGAGCATTTCAAATCCTGCAAAGAGTGCAATACGATTTCACAATGGGAACCAATGAGCATCGCCAACCCGTCCACAACCGCTTCGTAGGATTTGAGGATATCGAAATCGGTTTGATCGAAAGGACGTTGATCCAGTAAATCTAGCTCACTGGTTTCGTTGGTTAAAAGCGACCTGGACATGAAAAAAAGCACTCCTTTTCAGGAGCCTGTCGTTATGTTGTCAGGGCAGGCTCATCACTATTATAGGGGCATCTAAAGTAATACAGCGCACAAGGCGCTTTCCAGTATTAATTATATCCTGTCGATAATAAAAAACCGC
>NZ_SZWS01000062.1:0-13210 GCF_005281245.1 Citrobacter sp. wls826 | reverse complement strand
GAGCAGGAGCAGGAGCAGGAGCAGGAGCAGGAGCAGGAGCAGGAGCAGGAGCAGAGTGGTCTTTTGCCGGTGTGTTGGTTCGTAAAGCTTCTAAGTGGTCGGGGTTGTAGTTAAGCCGATTACTGAGATTTGCCCAGGAGTAGCTCTTACCCAATTGCGAAGCTTTGAATGCTATATCGCGGTATTCGAATGAGAAGCCGTTCATCTTACCGGTAGAAGCAATGTTAGCCGTCCAGCCGACTTTTGCTTCTTCCAGCCTTTTGATAAAAGTTAAAAGGTCAGGTGTATCTGCCAAACTTTTATCAAGTATCTGTTGGAGAGCTTCCTTGGGGGAGGGAAGGCCTATCCGTTCTGAAAGCATTTGTTCATTACGGGATACCTTTCTTCGCTTCTGTTGCTTTGGTGTAATGGAAGGTGCTGTCTTGGTCACTGTCAGACCGTGAGCGATTTCGAGTTCACTACAAATTCGTGTGCTTATAAGGTTTTCGTTCCTACCCAAGTAGAGCTTCCCACCAGCTATGTCGATTCTGCTGGCGATAATGTGTATGTGCTGACCAGCAGAATCGTCATGAAGCACATAGCAACGGAGATGGGTATCACCGAATCCCATTCTCCTCATATAGTCATCTGCGATGCTGGACCATTGTTCAGCCGTTAGTGATTCACCGTTGGGTAAGCGAAGCGAGTTGTGCCAAACTGGTTTTGCGACATCCTGGCGAAGATGTTTGGTGCTATCGAATTCAGCGATCAGTTCAAGGGCTGAATCACCTAACATGTTCCCGCCAATGACGATTGGATCACTTTTATGATGTGAACCTGGCTTCAATGCATATTGAACAACACCAGCGAAGCTCTTACCCCTTTTGATCTTCTGCATACCCTTCATCGGGGTTGCTCCATATGTCAGCATTTATCAGGTGCTGGCGAAGCTCTTTAATTAATCTTCTAACAGCAAATAGTTCAGTATGGGTAAGCTGGCTATCTTTACTCTTGCTATAGATATGAAGAGCAATACGGTTTAGCTTATGATTGATCTCACCCAGGGTCTTCCAGGTATTGATGTTTACAGGAGGCACAACCGTTGGCAGCTTCTGTAACGAAGCCATTCGAAACCATTCGCCTTTTGCATAATCTCCTCTCAATGTGTTTAGCTTGCTCAATTCTGCGTTATTCAGACGAACACTGACACAGTGAGTTCTGAGTGTCTCTGGTATCAGGTTTGAGGATTGTTTTATTTCGGAGGGGATTCTTTTTACAATGCAAGGCATTGATGGGTTTAATTCCATATAAACTCCTATGTTTTAAATATATCGCATAATCCTTATGCTATATATTGTTTATAATCTATCGATTTTAAAAGTCAATATGACGGAATGGTTCTAGGTATTGCTCTAAATTTATTATTAATGTTGATTTATGGTTTTAATCTCTATAATTTAACTTAAGACATTGAAAATATGCTAGTGAAAATTGTTGGTTTTTAATGACTTTGATTGAAAATTATGATTTGTGTATCTCAGATGATAAATAGTAAAATAAGAAATACCGTGGAATAATTCAGTAAGGTTAAAGAATGTTGCGGGATGTTAGTTTTTTGTTGTAGTCTCTCTTAGTGGCATTAATTTTTAAAGATCGAAAAGGAATGACATGGATACCAATGATAAAAAATTAGCTCAGTGTTTGAAAATTAAATTTGGCACAGCACCTGATTGTCCAACACCTGATCAACTTGAGTTGATTAAAAAAGACATTAGAGCATTGTTAGCTAAAGGTCTTGAGCCTACAGTTAACGATTGGTTTGAGGTGGTAAGGAGATACTGTCCTAGAACTGGAAGATATTCCTATAGCGGAATTGATAACTCAGATTTAACTACACTATTACAATTGGCAACTAAAAAATAGGAACATTTATAATGAGTCTTGATAATTTTAAAAAAGAAATTGAAGTAGCACTGCGGATCAAAAACTGGTCTCCTACAAATTCTCAGTTGGAGGAGATTGCTAAAAGATTAAAAGAGTTTGATGGGGAACCTACACGAGCTAACATCGAAAGCTTAGTTTGTGAAGTCCTGGGGTCTATAAATGTTGCGGGTTTAGAAGGAGTTGATAACTCTGATCTAACTACGTTACTTTTACTTGCAACCAAGACGAACTCAGATGATGACAAATGAGCAAGCAGTTATTGATGCAGAAGCTAAAATTGCACTTTTGAAGCAAAAATATGTTTCTCATATGACCCCAATAGTTCTTAGGTTGCAGAGCAAAGGAGCAGATCTCTCTCTATCAGAGTTACTTCAGTGTCAGCAATTAGGTGCTGATTATTTTAATTTTGTAGAGTCATTTGTTGGAAGTAGTGGTTTGCTAGGAGCTCATGTTAATGGTAAATGGGTTACTGGTTTTGCTGAAAACTGTCATAGCGTTTTGATGGCTATCATTGTTCATCATAATTTCCTGCGAAGTCATTCTGAGGTTTTGGGAACAAGTCTTAACAGACCTGATGAGAATGCTTATGCAAATATGCAAAGGATGACAAAAGAATATCTTCAAAATGAAAGTTGGAAGAAATTAGAAGGGCTTTTTGCCATTAACAATCTTCCCACCTCAGGATTTAAATATGAAGGGGCAAAGGATTTGAAAGAAACTCCAAGATGGCAGCTTGTTACAGGATTATGCGTAGGATTGGTTTTTTCGCTGATAATTTTAGCTCTTGTTGTAATTATCCCTAATCCAACACCTGTCCAGATTTTTACTTTCAGGGGGCTGATTGCCATATCTCTTGCGGCCATCGCAGCAATCATACCGGGGCTTCTGAATGTTGAAACAAGGTTCCAACGTTTTTCTGTAAGAGCAACGGGGGCTATAGCAGTATTTGTACTTATATGGTTAATAAACCCCCCTTCTTTATTGAACAGCTAATAAAGATAAGTAATATTATCTTGATGCTCAAAGGTCTCTTGAAAGAATTATTTTTTTCAGAATTAGTGTTTTATTATTTAACCATATTTCCATTGAGCCCTTTTCAATCGTAGAGCGGAAAAGCAAGGCAACACAGAGAAGCATAGCTTCTCTGTGTTAGCCCTTGCTTGAGTTGACAAAACGTAAAAGGATGTTAGTTAATATATATTAATTGTAGGAGGGTTTTATGAATAAAAAAATAATGAAGTATATTGTGATAATTTATATCGCCTCAATTTTAGCATCCTTAATTTATTTAAACTTATCGGACACTTTTTCGATGAGGTATTTCGAATTGTCCGGTTTAAAAGAAAAAGTCATCACTACCTATGTAGCGGTTTCATTGTTTTTTTCACCATTATTATGTATGATATCGGATGCTATTAACAGTGAAAAATAGAATTCTTCATTTTTCAGATTTATATTTCAACATATTTTCCTTATATTCAAATCGTGCAACGATAGCTTTTACTGTTAGTAATATGGTATAGAGGCAAATGACAAGATAACCAATGTTATTTATCATGAATTTATCAAAAAAGTCTATAGACGTATTGGGTAATGTTTTTAAAGTTAGTAAGGCAGTTGTTAGAGCACTTACTGAAAATAAAACAGTATCATTTGCTGATTTAATCAGATCACGTTCAGTTTTATTTTTTAATTCTACCAAACGATAAAAGAAAGGTATAACAATACAAATTGGAAAAACTAATAAATATGGTGAGCTAAGGTCAAAGAAAAAAAATAATATTATGAGAACAAATAATAATTTTATGCTTTTTTTGTACGTGTCTATCAGCGGTTTTGGAATTTTTTTCATAATTTAATTCATTTTTAATTGAGCCAGCAGTGGCTGGCTCTAGTGGTTAGGCTGCCAGACCTTCATTGGGGCGATCTGAATCTTCTCTGCTATCTTTTTCAGCAGCATAAGTAGATTCACGTGACTTAGTAGACATCCCTGAGCCGTAGATCTTCTGAGCTTCACTATTTTCTGGTTTCCAAGCCCAGTTTGAAACATCTACTTTTTGTTCCGATTCCATTTTTTCAAGAAAATTTAAACCAAATACATTCATAGTTCACCTGCTATTTGAAGTTAACCAATTTGCAATGGACCCGGAAATATCCATGCCGGATAAATCTTCGATCCACAACCATTGACCAGCAGAATTCACCTCTAAGAACCACCAGTCATTATTTTCATCAACGATGAAATCTAAAGCCCCATATCGAAGGTTTAACTTAGACATTAAGGAATTTATTTTTTCCTTCACCGAAGTGGGTGCATCAATTTTCCAGTGCGGTGTATTAGGTATATCGTATCTACGCCAGTCTATTTTTGCCTTGTTTGAATGCTGAGAGTCTATAGCACAAGCAAAATGTTCATCTTCAATTACTGTGTATCTAACTTCAAATTTTTTATTAACATATTTTTGAAGAGTAATTGGATTTTCTGAATAGTTTGCAAAACTTTCTAATTGTTCTAAAGTTATTTTGTTTACATATAGACCTAATAACTCACCTGATTCAGAGATATACATATCTTGAGACATGAATTTAAGAACCGAATCAGGGTAAGTAGTTAAGAAATTTTTGAGGTCTTCTTTGGAGTTTGAAGTTATAAATAGTGGATTATTTAGCCCAACTTCATTAGCTATCTTGTGTTGAAAATACTTGTTATCAGCGAGAGTTGCATCTCTTACATGATTAAACCAGCAACTTTCAGATAATGCATTATATAGACCAAAAAGGCTTTTATTCCATTCAGATCGCCATAATCTGAAACCATTACTTTGATCTTGCTGTTGTTCAGAATTGACTTGAACAGATACCCGCCTTGGCCAAACACATTTTACGGATGAATTTTTGATTGTTTTTCCGTTCTGGGAGATAGTCCATTCAGAGCCATCAAAGCTAATTTTTGTATCTTTAAGGGCTTCTATATCTAAATTCAAACGGAAATAGTTATCACCGAGTTTCATCGAAACTATGTCTGCATGAACATCGTTACTGTCAGTAAGTATCAAGATCATTGTTAGGATGTATCTGAATTTTTTTGTTTACTTAATATCCGATAGTTATGTTTCATCGTCAATATTAATTTTTATTGAATATAAGGTATTGATTTAAAAGTAGTTTAATCACCGCATTGGTTTTCATAATTTAATTTACATATGATATTATATCATTTCTTTTAGTCTTTCTTGTAAATTACCTTGCTTTTACTTGACTTAGTCAGACTTTTGTACTCGATAGCTTTGTGCTTCTTGTGGCTATGGAGTAATCTAATGTGTAATAAAACTATGCTAAGGGTCCAATCGATTACTATGTATATCAATAAATTAGCTATTAGAAATTATAAAAACTTTCGAAGCTCAAATTTCTGCTTTGTTAAAAACTCAGTGAATACAATTATCGGTGAGAATGCTTCAGGTAAAACAAATTTGTTTAATGCTATGCGATTGATTCTTGATGACTCACTTCCAATGAATTCAAGAGTTCTATCAGGTGAAGATTTTTATCGTGGCTTAAATGACCCCTTCGGGCACTGGATTATTATCACAATGTATTTTGATGATTTAAGTGAATCTGAAGAAGAACAGGTTATTGCGAACTATACAATAAATAATGGTAACGAAGAGGCATTAAAAGAAGGAAATTATACATTTATATATCGCCCAAGATTTCATATTAGGCAAAAGCTATACGAGTTAACTGTAGATAATAAAGATTTAGAATCAAGATTAGAGGCTTTTACAGAGTTGAAATCAACTTGTATAATATCCAAAGAGACTTACGAGGCTGTCGCTTTTGTTAGAACAAAAGTTGATTTTAATAATGACGAAGTTTATAAGCAAGTAGTTGGGGATTTTGAAAATTACATTTTTTCAAATCCCAATGAAGATGATGCTACAGTCATTGGTGTAAAAAAACCGCCATACTTCGCCTTAGGTAGTGAAGTTGCTTGTACTTATGTCAAGGCTCTTCGCAACGTGGTAGCTGATTTAAAGTATTATAAAACTAATCCACTGTATAAATTGCTCACTTTAAAAAGCAAACAAATTGATGATAGAAAAGATATTTCTGAGAATGTTAAGAACATTAATGAACAAATTTCAGCAATTCCTGAAATTGCTCGACTAAGTAATAAAATATCAACATCTTTACTTAATACGGTTGGCTCAACATATTCGCCAAAAATATTGGTTTCATCACAACTACCCGAAGATTTTACTGAATTAATCCAATCACTTGGATTAGTAGTCGAGGATTCTTTAGATTATGACGGTTCAGGAAGAATTGATGATTTAAGTCTTGGGGGGGCAAATTTAATATATTTGGCTTTAAAATTATATGAGTATGAAGAAATTAGAGATGCTGAAGAGCATATAACTCATTTCCTATTGATTGAAGAACCAGAGGCTCATATACATAATCATATTCAGAAAACTTTATTTGACAATTTTAATTTTCAAAATACTCAAGTCTTCGTTTCGACTCATTCAACCCAAATAAGCTCTGTTTCTAAAATCTCGTCGATGAATATTTTGGCTCGGCAACGAGGATATACAGATATCTATCAGCCTTCCAACGGACTACAGCCAAAAGAAATTTCGTCAATTGAAAGATATCTTGATGCAATCCGTAGTGATGTGTTGTTTGCTAAAAGTGTAATTCTCGTAGAGGGTGATGCTGAATTAATAATAATCCCAGAACTTATAAAGGTCACTTTAGGTATTAGCTTGGATGAATTAGGTATTAGCTTAATAAAATTGGATGGGACTGTATTTAAGCATATTTCAAATCTTTTTCATAGTAATAGATTAAAACGCTATTGCGCAATTTTAACTGATAAAGATTTGGCATATGTGCAAGAACCGGATGAACTATTTGATGCTGATTTCGTTGAATCTTTGAAAAACGCTGAGACTGACGGTTTACGCAGAGAACGAGAGTTGGCAGAGTATGTAGAAGGCAATCAATTTGTCTCCGTTTTTTATGCAGAGAATACGTTTGAAACAGAGCTTGTTCGGTATGATGAAAATTCCGATCTTTTCAACAGTGTCATTAGGACAACATATAAAAGATCAGGTGATATTGAGCGAGTTGTTGCAGGTATTAATTCCGATGATTTACGGGTAAGATTTAGAACTGCTCTTTTTTTCGCCAATAAAATAGGTAAAGGGTGGTTAGCTACTGAAATGGTAGAGTATCTCCATAATGAGAATCGTGTTCCTGACTATATATTAAAAGCGATTCATTTTGCACTTAAAGATAGAGAACTGAATGCTGTGCTTACTAAAATGCTTGCCTATAATATGTCTTTAATGGGAACTCACTGGGATGATGTATGCAACAAGATTAATTCTGAACCTGATTTTGATAAAAAGATGCAAGAGTATAGGAAACATTTCAATGATAGCTTTTCTAGATTTTGGGAGTTGTAATTATGCCATATAGAAATTTGACATCTGAACAACTAGATGCTGTAAAATTTGATGGCAATCTATTACTTACAGCTTGTCCAGGTTCAGGAAAAACAAAAACATTGGTTTCCAAACTTTGTTTTATCCTTGAAAATAAGGAGTTGTTTGATATAGGTAAGAAAAAAATTGTGGCATTGACATACACTAATGTTGCAGCAGATACTATTCTCGAAAGAATTATTTCATATGGTATAAATAGCGATTCATTGTGGATTGGAACAATACATAGTTTTTGTTTAAATTGGATTATAAAGCCTAACATTGATAGAATTCCAAGGCTCAGCAAAGGTTTTAATGTAATTGATGAGTATGAAAAAGAATTTATATTAAATGATCTGAGAGAACGTTATAACTTATCTCCTTACGATAAAATAGATACGCTTTTAGACTTAAGTTTTACTCCGGTATATTCTCGAAATACTGCTGAATATTCAGTGGTAAAAGCCTATCACTCCTATTTGTATGAGAATCGATTAATCGATTTTGATTTGATTTTGAATTTAACGTGCAATTTATTATTGAAGAATGATGTGCTATGTGAAAGACTATCTTTAATTATGCGATATATTTTAGTCGATGAATATCAAGATACCTCTCATATTCAATATGAAATACTAAGGCTTATAGTAAGTAAAAGAAATTCCTTGGTTACTTTTATTGGTGATAAAGAACAAGCAATATATACTGGATTGGGAGCGGTTGTTAAAAATAGAGAAGAGTTGTTCAATTACTTCAACCTTGAAGAATTAGAAGAAATGAGGTTAACCGGTTGTTTCCGTAGTAGTCAATCGATCATAGATTTTTATAGCAAATATAAAGATGATGCCTATTATATTAATTCATTGTCAGAACTGAAGACATTTCCTTCTGTGATACTCAAGGAAAATAGTGTTGATATCACCCAGTTGTCTGTTTATGTTTCAGGATTAATAAGAACTCACTTAGAACAAGGTATTTCTCCTGGTGAAATTGCTGTTCTATGCCCAAGTTGGTTTGATGTAATAAAATTATCCAATGAAATTATATCACTAAATTCTGATCTGGATATCGATGGTATTATGGTTTCTCCCATACCTAAAAATAATGAAAACTTGTGGCTCAATCTTGTAAAGCTTGCTTTAATTGAAAAGAATCCATCTAATTATCTTGTTAGGCAGAAACTTTTGCGAGATTTACTCAAAGAATTAAATGATTTAGAGTCATATACAAAATTCTTATCTCCAAAGCAAATCATAAAAGAAATAAATAAAATAGAATTTGCATTGGATTATAATTGTGAAATAGATATTTGGATAAAAAATCTTATAACTAACTTCTGTAGTTCATTAGGATTGGATGTTAATAATCAAAGCTATGCTTATAAAGAAATGATCTGCTTGATAGATGCTACTAAAAAACGAATGGCTAAATATAGTATGAACTATAGGGCAAATGATCTTCATTCTTTTTTTAATTTTAAAAGCGGAGTTAAAATTACGACTTGTCATTCGACAAAAGGAGATGAGTACGATGTCATTATTTGCACCGGGCTATTAAATGGAAAAATACCAAATTGGAATGACATTATAGATTGTAGCCCTGCACATCAAAATTATGTGGCTCGCAGGCTCTTATATGTCATAGGGTCTCGTGCAAAAAAACATTTATATTTGATATCTGAAAGCGGTCATAAGACACAAAAAGGTTATCCATATCAGGTCACTCCACAGCTTTAAGTACCCTTTGGTAGCAATAACTTTGGTATTATTGCTACGGGGAAATATAGTACTTATTTTCTTTTCTGCTTTGTCAATTGTTTAGGCAGCATAAGCTTTTAACCTTTGAGCTTGCACATAGCCGCTCCACCATTGCATGAGAACCACTCGTTCTGCGAGATAATCTGCGCGATTATATGCGGCAATTATTTCATCTTTCTTCGAGTGAGCAAGGGCCGCTTCTAAGACATCTGTCCTGAACTTACCCGACTCCTCTGCGGCCGTTCGTGCAATAGATCTCATTCCATGGGCTACAAGCTCTCCACCAAAGCCCATACGGATTATGGCCGCATTCGCTGTTTGTTCATGCATATGATTGAGTGGAGCTTTGATACTGGGGAAAACCCACTCTCTGTGCCCACTGATGGCTTTCATTGAATCCAATATTCGCAAAGCTTCTTTACTTAATGGGACCTTATGTGGCTTCTTCATTTTCATAAAATCGGATGGTATGTTCCACATGCCGGTTTCTATATCAATATCTGACCATCTTGTGCGAACAGCTTCACCAGGGCGAACCCATGTGAGAAGTTGCCACTCAATCAGTAGCCTTGTTTCTAAACGGATAGAAGCATTGTTTAGAGCAACCAGGAAGCGGGGGAGTTCGGAAGGGGGTAATGCTGGCATATTCTGTTTCTTCGGCTTACTGAACCGTTGCCCAAGGTTATCAGCAGGATTGAACTCGATAAGTTCCTCAGTTGCAGCATAACGAAAAATTTCATTTAATCGGGAAATGATTCGCCGTAAAGTTTCGAGGACTCCTCTTTGCTCAATAGGATCGAGATGTTGCTTTAAGAGTTTGGGGCGGATCTCATTGATAGGAACATTACCCAAGCCGGGAAAGATATTTTTCTCCAGGCTTCGCCAGATGTCTTCTGCATGGTCTTGTGAGATACCTGAGGTCTTTACCTTCTCATCTAACCATTTCCTTGCCACGGTTTGGAGAGTGTGTTCAGTAGCATTCTTTAAGGCATTAGCTTTATTGTTGTTATGGACTTGAGGATCAATGCGATTGGCAAGCAAGGAAAGGTATTCATCTCGCAAGGCTCTTGCTCTTGCCAGAGTGAGGTGAGGGTAGGTCCCAAGGCTCATTTTGGTTCTTTTCTTACTCACTGGCACCGCATATCTGAAATACCAATTCTTCTTCCCTCCTTTTGCGAGAGGAGCGATTCGCAGGATCAAACCATCACCGTCAAACAAGTTGATTTCTTTGTCGGCTGGCTTGGTGCTTTTGATTTCAGTGTCAGTGAGCTTCTTAGCGATTTTTGCCATTTTGGGACCCTCGGTTTTTGGACCCTTCTTAGTGGGTCCCATTCAGGGTGCCATAACTCGTAGTTCTCAGCAATTCTCGCTAGACTACAATAGACGTAAAAAAGCCCGCAGAGCTTGTGCTGTGCGGGCTTAGTAGACTTTACTGAACTTCAGTACATCAATATTTGGTGGAGCTGGCGGGAGTTGAACCCGCGTCCGAAATTCCTACATCCTCGGTACTACATGCTTAGTCAGTCTTTACATTCACCTGGCACCTGCGGACAGACACGCCACTACCAGACTAGCCTGATTAGATTTAACGCTTCAACCCCAGGCAGGGCCTCCACGCGATCTCTTTTGGGTTTGACCTCTCTTTGATCCCCGTCTTAAGAGCGGAAGCTAGGGAGAGAGGGCTCAGAGCAGGTTATTAAGCTGCTAAAGCGTAGTTTTCGTCGTTTGCGACTATTTTTTTGCGGCTTTTTACGAGGCCAACCGCCCCTCGGCATGCACCTTGGGTTTCGCGAATCCCGTCGAATCCAGAATCAGCCCCAATGTGTTAGAGCAAGTATAACAGACTTGTGACACGCGTGACCAGCCCCCGCAACCCCTAATCCTCAAGGATTTACCGCTCGCGCAGTGCTTCTTTTGCGCGATTAAACGGTTTGATTAAATAGTCGACGATGGTTTTTTCACCTGTTTTTATATCCACTGTGGCAATCATTCCCGGTACGATGGAGAAATGGCGTCCCAGTTTGTTCTGTAAGAAGTCCTGATGGGTGCGGATAAACACGCGGTAGTAGAATATTTCCGGTTTCACTTTGTCCTGAATAGTATCCGGGGAAATAGTTTCGACTACGCCTTCCAGACCGCCGTAAATCGCGTAGTCATAAGCGGTTATCTTCACCAGCGCCCGTTGGCCGGGGTGGATGAACGCGATATCGCGCGGAGACAGGCGAGTTTCAATCAGCAGATGATCGTCCAGCGGTACAATCTCCATCATCTCGCCATTGGGCGGGATAACGCCGCCAATGGTAGTGACCTGGATGTTTTTCACAATACCGCGCATCGGCGCGCGCACGGTCAGGCGGGTGACGGAATCCTCGCGTCCTTTCAAAATAGCCGCCAGCATATCCACTTCGGCATTGGCTTTTGACAGCGCTTCCCGCGCCTGCACGAAGTATTGTGAGCGCAGATCGGTGATTTTTAATCCCAAATCGCTTTTTTGTCGTTGCAGGCGCAGCACTTCAACGTGGCTGGCGGCACCACTTTTTTCCAGCCGTTGGGTTATGGCCAGCTCTTTATTTACCGAGACCAGCGCATCCTGCAGTTCTGCCATAGAATCAGCGAGCTGCGCGCGACGGCTTTTATACAAGCGCGTTTCGGAGGCGATGAGATCCGGCCAGGCGCGTAGTGAAGCGGGAAAAATGAGCGGCAGATCGTTAACTTCGGCATTGAGCCTTGCGCTGGAAGCCAGTGAGGCGCGATAGCGGGCGGCGCTCTCCCCAACGTTGGACTCAGAGCGAGTGGGGTCGAGGCGCGCGACAATCTGATTAGCCTGTACTTTATCTCCTTCGCGTACCGTGAGCTCGGCGAGAATGCCGCCATCCAACGACTGCAATACCTGCTCGCGCGAACTGGGGATTACCTTCCCGCTGCCGGTCGAGACTTCATCCAGCTTGCCGAAATACGCCCAGATACCCAGGACGGCAAACAGCAGCGTGCTGAGCAGAATAATGCGGCTGGCCCCGGAGAAACGGTGCTCGCGGCGGATATCGAGGTCGTCCATGGCAGCGTCATGCGGATTGGTTTTCATTTTTCCACTCCCGACCGTGAGTAGGGGCTGGTGCCCGGCTCGCATTCAGCGCCTGCGCTTTCGGGGCATCCATGACCAGTTGACCTTCTTTTAACACCACTACGCGCTCGACCAGCTCCAGAACCGGCACGCGATGGGTGGCGACAATCAATGTTCGGTTGCCCAGCCACTGGTTCAGGCGCTGAATAAACTCTCGTTCGGTATGTTCATCCAGCGAGGCGCTGGGTTCGTCGAGCAGCACGATATTGGGCGATCGCAGCAGCATTCTTGCCAGCAGGATCGACTGCCGTTGTCCACCGGACAGACCGTTGCCGCCCTCCATAATGGGGTGCGCCAGCCCTTTGGCGAGTTGTTTAACGAAAGCTGCCGCGCCGCTGACCTCCAGCGCTTCGAAGATCTGCGCGTCGCTGGCATGCGGTGCGCCGAGGGTCAGGTTCTCGCGCAGGGTGCCGAAAAACAGTCGCGCATTCTGACTGAGAAAACCGATATTGCGGCGTAAATCGGCCATATCGATCTGCGCCAGGCTCAGGTTATCGAGTCGGACATCGCCCTGGATAATCTCCACGCCGCCCGCCATGGCCTGCAGCAGTGTTGATTTCCCGGCGCCGTTACGCCCGAGGATCGCCACCCGTTCGCCGGGCATGACCTCCAGACGTGAGATGCGCAGCGGAACGCGTTGATCGTCGCTGTGGTAGCGAAAGTGCGCGTTTTCAAACAGATAATGGCCGTGAAAAATCTCCTGATGTACCCGGTCTTCATCGTACTGCGTTTCGGTGGGAAGCTGCATGATGCTGTCTAACCCCATCTTCGCCGCCTTGACCTGCTGCCAGCGGGCCAGCACGCCGCACAGGTTCGCCATCGGGGCAATCATTCTGGAACCGAGCATCGACGCGGCCACCACCGCGCCGGTGGTCATTGTGCCTTCAATGACCATGAACGCCTGCCAGTTTTTG